>WFYP01000066.1 GCA_015490055.1 Nitratifractor sp. | reverse complement strand
TTTTAAAGGTGGATATTCAACGTCTGACCCTCGGTAAATATATCGGCAAATCGAATTAACGGACAGACACATAGGTCTGCCCCTCAATGCCATTAAGTTAAGAGTTTTAACTCCATAAAATGCACTAAGCTTAAAGCACAAAGCCAAAAGCTTGCCACTATGTCATTCCCGTGGAAACGGGAATCCATAGTTTAAATTGCCGAAAAAGCACTTTTTCAACTTTTAGGCAGTTAAACTTATGGACTCCAACTTCAGTGGGGGCGACGGAGTGGATAGCTTCCCCTACATCCATACCCCTAAATCCTAACCCCATATATTTCGTGGTAAGTTTTAAGAGCATATCTATCGGTCATCGAAGCAATATAGTCTGCTACAATCCTATGGCTTGGGCGGTTTTGTTCTCTTTGTGCTTCTGGTAGTAGCAGTGGCTCTTGCATATAAGCTGTGTAGAGTCGCTCGATACACTCTTTGCCTGCGTACATCTTTTTTACTATTATATGGTGTTTATAAAGTTTTTTATATAACTTTGCTTTTAATAGTTTTAGCTCTCTTGCTATCTCTTGGCTTTGCCCTATCTCTAGCTTTTCATCGGCTTTAAAGTGGCTACATAGTGGTTTGTCTGTTTTATGTTTTGATATAAACTCTTTAGAGGTATTCATAAAATCCTCTACCAATATTTTAATAATTGCGGCTACCAAGCGGTGTCTGAAGAGTTGTTCATCTGGTTTTATGCCCTCTTTTTCTACCATTTTAGTGGCTCTTATTATTAGTGGTTCATCTTTTAAATCTTCGTAACTTATTAAGTTATACTTTATACCATCATCTATATCGTGGCTTGTGTAGGCGATTTCGTCGGCATGATCAACTATAATTGCCTCGAAACTTGGGTGGTAGTCTAAATTAAAATTTTCTACTACCTCTTGTGGGAAAAAGCTCATTTTATATGGTGCTGAGTGTTTTAAAACGCCCTCTAGTGTTGCATAGCTTAAGTTTAAGCCATCGAAGTTTTTATATCGCTTCTCCAATTTTGTTAAAACTCTAAACGACTGAAAATTATGCTCAAAGCCATTTTTAAAGCCATCTTTTTTAAGCAATCTATCTAGTTCATCTCCGCCAACATGCCCAAAGGGGGTGTGCCCTAAATCGTGGCTAAGGGCTATTACTTCGGCTAATGTTTCGTTTAAGCCTAGTTGTCGAGACAAGGTTCTAGCAATTTGAGCAACCTCTATAGAGTGAGTTAATCTTGTTCTAAAGTAGTCGCCCTCGTGGTTAATAAATACTTGTGTTTTATACTCTAGCCTTCTAAAAGAGCTACAGTGTACTACCCTATCTCTATCTCTTGCGAAGGGGTCTCTAAAGTCCTCTTCGTAATTGTAAAATCGTTTAAAAGCTAACATTTTTTACCTTTTTGTCATTTTTTTACTAAATAATATGAAAAGTTTGCTATAATATTCAAAATTGATATTTATAGATATTTATAATTGTATCCAAAATAAGATTATGAGGGGGCTAAAATATGAAAGTAACGCTAATGCACAATACTCCTTTAGATGTATGTGCCCATGCTATTAGAACTTGTTGGCAGAGTTTTGATAACAGCGATGAGGGTGGAGAGAAAGATAAAGCTCTTATAGATAGAGTAGGCAACAAATTTAAACATGGCTCTACACTAGAGCACCTTGTTTATACACTATACATACAAGGTATTAGCCGAGCCTTACTGCAAGAGTTAGCCCGCCATAGAGTTGCAAGTTTAAGCGTAAAATCAACAAGATACACACTAAAAGAGCTTAAAAATATAGAGCCTTTTGAAGCAAAAGATTTTGAAGGTGCATCTAAATTTATTACCCTTACAGGCAATGAAGATGTAGATAGTGCTTCTATTGTAGCATTAAATAATTTGCAAGCCCTACTAAAAAAAGGTATAAGTAACGACATAGCAAAATATGCCCTGCCAGAGTGCTATAAAACGGAGCTTACATGGACTGTGAACGCTCGTTCTCTACAAAACTTTTTGGCTCTTAGAAGCTCGAAGAGTGCCCTTTGGGAGATACGCGAATTGGCACAAAAAATTTATAATGTTTTGCCAAGTGAGCACCAATATCTATTTAAAGACTGTATGTCTAACATAAGTGAGTAAAAAATGAAAAAGATACTTTTTATAATCATAAGCATATTTAGTTTAGCCTACGCTCAAGTATCACAATCTATTATTAACAGTTTAAATTCTCCTCAGAGGGCATTGGTAAATAACTTATATGCAGAAAATGGCTACAATTATCTTTGGGTTGGACACCCAAGCAAACTTGCAAAAGCTACAAATGCTCTTAGCAATGGCTACTACAATTATAAAAATAAAGAACTTCATAGAACTGAAATTACAAGACTATTATATGCATTAGATGCCGGTGGTTTAGATGCTTATAACACTTCTAAATTAGATGTATTAATCACCGATGCCTACTTAAGACTTTTACACTTTATAAGAATTGGCGATGTAAATTGGGGTTTAGTAAAACAAAAAATAGCCAGCTTAAGAAGCCAATACAATACAAAAGCTGTTTGGGATATGCATGTAAAAAGTATGCCAAGTGCTAGCACAATTTTAAAATATATCCAACAAAATCGTGTAAATGCTTTACTTATGGATAGTGTTGGACAAAAAGAGAGATATAAATCTTTTATAGATATTTTGCAATACTATCGTAAAATCCCAGAATTTAGAAAAGTACCATATGGTTCTATTATTAAATATGGTAGCAGAGATAGAAGAATATATGAGATAAAACGACGACTTAGACTTTTGGGTGATTTTCCTCGTTCTGGTTCCATAAACAGAAAGTTTGGTAGAAATTTGGCATATGCAATACAACGCTTCAAAAAACGCTTTAATTTAAGAGGTGGAAATGGATATATAGATAACGACCTTTTAGCCTATATTAACCTTCCTAAGAGTTATTACATAAAGAAAATTATCGTAAATTTAGACAAAACAAAAGTATTTTTACCAAACTTTGGTTCAACTTATGTAGAGGTTAATGTTCCAGAATTTAAAATGCGTTTTTATCAAAATCATCAAGAAGTATTCTCTTCAGATGTAGTTGTAGGTATGCTAACACGCCCTACTCCAATATTTGATGATTACTTAGAATATATTGTTGTAAATCCAACATGGACAGTTCCAAATAGTTTAATTAGAGAAGATTTAATACCAGCAATTAAAAAATATCCAAATGTATTCCAAATTGCACACTTAAAAGCGTATCAAAGAGGTAGAGAAGTTAAACCAGACTTACAAAAAATTTTAGCATTAGAGGGTACACATAGAAACTCTCCATATAGAATTGTACAACAACCAGGACCAGAAAATGCACTAGGGCAAATTAAATTTATGTTCCCTAATAAATACTCAGTTTATCTACACGATACACCAGAAAAAGGTTTATTTAGAAATAAATATAGATATAATAGTTCTGGTTGTATGAGATTAGAAGACCCAAAAGGGTTTATGAATATATTACTACCATACACAAATAGTCGTTACGCAAGTGCTAGCGATGCTATAAATACTGGTAAAACTATACGAATACCATTAAAGCATAAAATTCCTGTGCATATTGTCTATTTTACGCTAGAGTTTGAAAATGGAGCGCCTAAGTTTCTATTCGATGCTTATATGTATGATAAGATGGTAGAAGAATCAACAGCTGGCAATATTAAATATGGATTTGAAGTGCCTGCTCAAAGATTACAAGAGGTTAGTAACTAATTAGGCTTTGTACAAGAAGTCTATTAGTTAAATTGGGTTTAATTAACCCATATTTAACTAAAAAACATATAAAATTAACAAAAAAGGATAATTATGTCACCAGTTAGAGATATATCAACATTTCTTTGGATTATGCTGTTTTATATTTTCGCAAAATATGCAGCAGTAGATTTAGATATGCCAACACTTAATATGAACTATATTATTTGGGCACCAGATGATCAATTTTATCTTACTACTAAAGATGCATTTATTATTGCAGGAGTATTTTTACTATTTATCGAAATATATAAAGCTGCAACATATGGAGAGTATAGCCCATTAGAGACTATAATTAGTTTTGTTACATCAGTTATATACTTAGCTGTTTTTTTACTCTGGCATAGAGCACACACTGTTGAATTCTTTATTCTTATGTTAATGTCTTTTATAGATGCAATAGGTGGATTTATTATTTCATTAAATTCAGCAAGAAAAGATATATCTATAAAATAGATAGCTTTTACCTATTATGAAAATATATGACACAATCATAATAGGTGCTGGTGCTGCTGGAATTATGGCAGCAATCTCCTCTGCAAAAGATAATAAAACTACTCTACTTTTAGAAAAACTGCCCAAAATAGCAACTAAACTCAAAGCCACTGGCGGTGGCAGATGTAACTTAACAAACACGCTAGATAAAGATACCTTTATGCAAAGTTTTGGCAAAGAGGGTAGATTTATGAGCCAAGCTCTAAATAGCTTAAGCAACCAAGATTTACAACAATTTTTTAATAGAATTGGTGTAGATACCCACGCACCCGATGGCTTTAGAGTATTCCCAACAACACATAACTCAACAACTATTATTAATGCCCTGACTAAAGAGCTCGATAGATTAAAAATAGAGGTTAAAGCATCTCAAAAAGTAGAAAAAATCTTAACCCAAAATAGCAAAGTTACAGCTGTTAAAACAACTACAGATACATTCTACGCAAAATCTATTGTTATAGCTACAGGTGGCAAAGGCTACCCACAATTAGGGGCAGAGGGCGATGGCTACACACTTGCAAAAGAATTGGGGCATAAAATAATTCCACCCCACCCAGCGATGATGCCACTAAAAACCAAAGAGAGTTGGGTAGCAAACTGCCGAGCCGATACAGTTAGTGGAGTAAAGATGCAAGTTGCTATAAAAAAGTACAAAAAACTACATGCAACAGGCGATTTAATATTTACAAAAGATGGCATTAGAGGACCAGTAGTACTAGACTTTTCAAGAGAAATAACCCCACTATTAGCAAAATACGACGAAGTACCTATAACTATAAACCTTACCAAAGGCAAAAACCAAGAGCAAATTTTACAACACATAAAAAGTGAAATTGCTAATAAAACACATACCTTTTTAAGCCTGCTAGAGACACTACTACCAACATCTATAGCTAAAGAGTTTATAAAAATGGTAGATGCAAATGAGCAAGATAGCTTCTCTAAATTAGCAGGCGCAAAACGAGAGCAACTAATAAGACTACTAGCCCAAACCCCACTAACAATAATAGGACACGACGGCTTTAAAATGGCAATGATAACAAGAGGTGGAGTAAGCTTAAAAGAGATAGACCCCAACACAATGCAAAGCAAAATAATCAAAGGGTTATACTTTTGTGGCGAAGTAGTAAACCTAGATGGTCCCTGCGGAGGCTACAACCTACAGTGGGCATTCTCTAGCGGAAATTTAGCAGGCAAAACATATTAACCCCATTTCTTCTGGTAAGATTATTATGGTATTATTTTATTATGAAAAAATATAAATCTATCTTCTTATCAGATATTCATTTAGGTTCACAGCATTGTAAAACCAAAAAATTATTTACTATGTTGCAAAAAATAGAAGCTAAAAATCTGTTTTTAGTAGGAGATATAATAACACAAAATGCAAACTCTAATAATAAAGATATAGAAAAATTTATAGAGATAATAAACTCAAAAGATTGGAATATTATTTATATTTTAGGAAACCACGAAAAAGATAGAACAGCTCCACTAATAGAATTAAGCCCCCAAAATCCATTAAAAACATATAGGCAATATATATATCATAATGGAAAGCAAAATATATACTTAACACACGGCGATAGCTTTCATAGCAAAGATATATTTAATAAAATATTAAAATTAACTCTAAGTAAAATTAAAAAAACTGCACAAAAGATAGAAGATAAAAAATGTCGCGGAAATGCATCTACCCTTTACCACAAAAAAGTAAAACCAATAGCCCAAAAATACTTACACAACTCATATATAAATTATTTAACAACACTAGCTAAAAAAAATAACTGCCAAATCACAATCTGTGGACACATCCATTTGCCAGAAGTTATAAAAACTCAAAAAGCAACTTACTTAAACTGCGGAGATTGGGTAAATCATAGTTCATATATAGTCGAAGAGTTTAATGGAGAGCTTAGACTAATAGAGATTCCCTAAAACTTATTATTACGCACTATATTAGTAGCGAAAAAAATAAAATCTATTAAAAAATGGTAGCAAAACAACAACACAATTTAATGCAACAAAAAGATATAGATTCTCAGGTAGAGAGAGTAAATAGATAATTAATACTGCAAATATTGGAGATATCAAAATATACAAAACTAAAAATGTGTTAAATATAAAATCTGCAAAAAATCTTAACAACATATATCAGCCTTTAAAACAATATCAAACCAGCTATAGCCCCAATAATCACAGAAGCTGGAACCATCCCAATAATTGCAAAACCAGCAAGCCCTGCTAAATTACTCGTATCAAAACCTGTCCAAGCAAAACAGATAATAAAACTAACAATATATATAAAAAGTGGATTTAAAAAGTGTTTTTCAAAAAACTTCAACATACTTTATTATATCAAAATAGATATATTTTGTCAAAACTTATATCAAATAGAGCAACTATTTATCTATCGATTCAAGCTTAAATGCCCACTTATATAAGCATTTTGTTTTAAGTGTTCTTGTACTAACTGCATTAAAAAAAGTTTATAATTAATAGATGGGTTTTGTATTAGCCTATAGAGATTATTAAATCTTACTTTTTATATACCACACACGCAATGCTAAATTCATTGCTCTCACAGCCTGGCTCTTGTTGTATTTTGCACATAGTTTCCAATATCTTTAAATAATAACATTCTATTACCCTTATCTTATAATTCTTAGCCTTTTTTCTATGGCATCTAAAACTTCTATTTTTATCATTTTTTGATACAATAGCACTACAAAGCAGTGATGATACGCAACGAGGTAGCGATTTGTAAGCTCTTTTAGAGCCAGACGAATATTGTGGGTTCAACTCCTACCACTGCTTTGCTAACTGAACCCTCTGAATAACCTTTTTATATACACCATTTTAAAACTCTATTTTATTAGCTTTATCTACTATTACTACTATAGGGCACCTCCATTGCCATTAAGTTAAGAGTTTTAACTCCATAAAATGCATAAAGCTTAAAGCACAAAGCTAAAAGCTTGCCACCATGTCATTCCCATGAAAACGGGAATCCACAGTTTAAACTGCCGAAAAAGTATTTTTTCAACT
>WFYP01000065.1 GCA_015490055.1 Nitratifractor sp. | reverse complement strand
CCCTAAGGTAGTGAGCGGAATAATCCTCTCCTCGTACTTGTTATCCTTTAAACCAACTCAACTCTAAGCTCTTTACCAAGTGTTTGAGCAAAATTTTGTAAAGTTGATAGTCTAATATCTTGTGCATGATTTTCTATTCTTGATATTGCCGACTTTTTTGTGTTTAGTTTGTTAGCAATATCTTCTTGAGTTAGACCCTTTTCCAATCTCGCTTGTTTTAGAATTTCTCCTATTTTAAACTCTTGATAACCTGCATCAAAATTTTTCTCAAACTCCTTATCGCTCTTTTTTCTTTTATTAATATATTTTTGTAAATCACTCATTTTCAAGATACTCCTTTCTTCTTGATTGTGCTAGTTTTATTCACCCTCGCTCCCAAATTGCATTTGGGAGTGTATACGCCAACCACAAAAAATATCAAACAAACCTTTCAATATCTATCAACCCTTCTAACCCCATATAATCCCTAGCACTACTATACCGCCAATGCCAATCTTCATCTACATATCCTCTTTTAATAGGATTATTGTGAATATACTCTATCTTTTCCCTCATCATTTTATCCGACTGTATCAACTTTGGCTGATACCCTTCTTGCCAAAGTTGGTGTTGGCTATCTTTTTTATGTGCCTTTTTGTAAAAGGCTAATTGCTCAAGTATGGTCTTTACATTCTTCTCTTTTAGTAATTTAATAAGATATTTTGCAGTATGCCTTTTAAATTTCTGTATAGTTTTTGGTAAATCATCGCTTTGCATTACTGCATGTATGTGGTTTTCTAATATAACATAGGCATATATTTTTAAATTATCGTTTTGTTGTAGATATTTCATAGAGTTTATTACTATATCAACACTATCTCTGTTTGTAAATATAGGTATCCAATGTAGTATTGTAAATGTTACAAAGTATGGATGTGTAGGTTCATATATTTTGTATCTACTTCTACCCAATTTTAATTGCCTTTTGTATTGATTATTGGTAATTTTAGCTTATTTTGGGTTAATTATTGTTTTGATGTGTGGTTTATGGTTTCGTGGGTATACACTCCCAAATGCAATTTGGGAGCGAGCGGAATCTTCATCTACATATCCTCTTTTTATAGGATTATTATGAATATACTCTATCTTCTCTCTCATCATTTTATCCGACTGTATTAACTTTGGCTGATATCCCTCTTGCCACAGTTGGTATTGGCTATCTTTTTTATGTGCCTTTTTGTAAAAGGCTAATTGTTCAAGTATGGTCTTTACATTCTTCTCTTTTTATAACTGAAGTTAAGCACCCTGTTGTGTTATTAAATGTTGTATATAGTGCGTAACTTCAGTTAATAATTCAATAATATACTTCGCAGTATGTCTTTTGAATTTCTGTATAGTTTTTGGTAAATCATCACTTTGCATAACTAAATGCATATGGTTTTCTAATATAACATAGGCATATATTTTTAAGTTATCGCTTTTTTGTAGATATTTCATAGAGTTTATTACTATATCAACACTATCTTTATTCATAAATATCGGTATCCAATGTAGTATTGTAAATGTTACAAAATGAGTATGTGTAGGTTTATATATTTTATATCTACTTCTACTCAATTTTAGTTACCTTTTGTATTGATTATTGGTAATTTTAGCTTATTTTGGGTTAATTATTGTTTTGCTGTGTGGTTTATGATCTCGTAGGTATACACTCCCAAATGCAATTTGGGAGCGAGTGGAGAATATAAATTAGAGCTATTTTCATTAATTTTAATAGCTGAATGTATCTCAAATGGATTGATAATAGCTATTTGATTCTCTTTTAAAACGATTTGATTATTTTTTAAATTAATTTTTAGGTTACCTTTTTCTAATGCAACAATAGTTAATTTGTCATGCAAATGGCTTTTGGGACAACCATTAATATTTTGATTTTTATGTAATTCAATGTATGGCAATTTACTATCAAGGTATGTTCGATTTATATTTGTTCCTTTATATATAATGGTGGGGAGACGTTAAGCTCTCTAACTTCTTAGCAATTCCTTAATGAGAATATTTTTTCTTACCAATGTCTATCCCCATTTGAATTAAATTTATGTAATTTTCAATTGTTTTTATTCTTTGTTCGATATCAGCCTTTAGACTTATAACATCATTTTTTACTTTTTTTGCAGCCAACTTATCCTGACCTGTACAATTTTTTACTAATGACATCCATACTTTTAAATTCTTTTCATTTATTTCTTTTGCGCGTAAGGCATGCTCTTTTTTATCATGAAGTAATGAAAGTCTTTCATTTAAAATTTTCATATCATTTTTATAATTTTTTTTACTAATGTGTACAGTTTTAATAGATTGCAGTATCCTTGGTGTAACTGATGATTTTACCAATTCATCAACTGCTTGATTAATAGCATTGATTGCAGGATTAAATATATATGGTTTACATTCAACAGCATGTAGTGAGTTGTTTAGTAGTATTAATACTAAAACAAAAAAGTATTTTTTCATATTTATCCTTTTTTACTAACGACTGGGAACGGGAACACATTCATTGTTCATACTACCATTGTATGCTTCCGCTTCATGGGAGCGTGCAACTATTTATTCAAGAATATTATAGCGAAACTAACCTGACATTTTAAAATTGAAGTAATATTTTAAATGTTCTATTATTTGTAAAAATATTGCAAAATGATACATTGATGTTTCAAGATAGTTTTTAGTAGTTTTAATAAAGGGTGGTCACAAGGGCATACCACTACAGAGGCTCAAAGATATATTGAATAAACTAATAATTATATAAGTACGAGATTATAAAAAAGGTTAGATTATAACCTAAGAAAAGTATAAAATTATATAGTCTATAACCTAATTAAAGTGTAAGCTAGATTGTTAATAAAGTAGGAGTATAAAAAATCTAAGCCCTAAGCTTTGAGCTCTTAGCTAAAACTGCCAAAGAGGCAGTTTTAAAAATTATCCGTTTCTTTTTTCGATAATCTCTTTTGCTACATTGCTTGGAACTTCTTCGTAGTGGTCGAATTCCATAGAGTATGTTGCACGACCTTGAGTCATTGAACGAAGGTCTGTAGAGTATCCGAACATCTCTGCAAGTGGTACGAAAGCATCAACAATTTTGTTTCCTGCTCTATCGCTCATACCGTTTACTTGTCCACGTCTCTTAGATACATCACCAATTACATCACCCATGTACTCTTCTGGAACTTCAACTTCTACTTTCATCATTGGCTCAAGAATTACTGGGTTAGCTTTTTTAGCACCCTCTCTGAAGCCCATAGAACCTGCAAGTTTAAATGCCATTTCAGATGAATCCACATCGTGGTAACTACCATCGTAAAGTGTAACTTTAACATCTTCTACAGGGTAACCAGCTTGGATACCTCTAGCCATTGCTTCTTCAACACCTTTACCAACTGCTGGGATGTACTCTTTTGGAATAACACCACCTTTGATGTCATCAACAAATTCAAATCCGCTACCTGGCTCAAGTGGCTCAATTTTAAGATAAACATGACCAAACTGACCACGACCACCAGATTGCTTAGCATACTTGTACTCTTGCTCAACAGCAGTTCTAATAGTCTCTCTGTATGCAACTTGTGGAGCACCAACTTCTGCTTCTACTTTAAATTCTCTCTTCATTCTATCAACAATAATCTCTAAGTGAAGCTCACCCATACCTGAGATAATAGTTTGACCAGTCTCTTCGTCTGTACTTACACGGAAAGATGGATCTTCTGCTGCAAGCTTTGCAAGTGCAGTACCCATTTTTTCTTGGTCAGCCTTTGTTTTTGGCTCAACTGCAACAGAGATAACTGGATCTGGGAAGTCCATTCTCTCAAGAACAACTTTATCTTCTTCTGAGCATAGTGTATCACCAGTAGTTGTATTTTTAAGACCAACAACTGCACCGATTTCACCAGCATAAATCTCTTTAATCTCTTCTCTTTTTATTGCGTGCATTTTCATAATTCTACCAACACGCTCTTTTTTCTCTTTTGTAGAGTTAAGAACATAAGAGCCAGACTCTAGTGAACCTCTATATACACGGATAAATGTTAATTGACCAACAAATGGGTCTGTCATAATTTTAAACGCTAGAGCTGCAAATGGACCATCATCAGTAGATTCTACGATAACCTCTACATCTTCGTCATCCATTTTAGTACCCTTAATTGGAGGAGCTTCTACTGGTGATGGAAGATAGTAAACAACCGCATCAAGAAGTGTTTGAACACCTTTGTTTTTAAATGCAGTACCACAAGTCATAGGAACAATTTCCATATTGATTGTAGCTTTTTTAATTCCTTCTTTAATCTCTTCTTCAGAAAGCTCTTCGCCCTCCATATATTTTTCCATAAGCTCTTCGTTACACTCTGCTGAAGAGATCTCTTCAATCATCTTTTCTCTATACTCTTCTGCTTTTTCTTGAAGCTCTTCGCGAATATCTTGCTCGTGGTATGCTGAACCCATTTCAGCATCTTTATCCCAAACAATCTCTTTCATTTGAACTAAATCTACGATACCTTCGAAATTCTCTTCTGCACCGATTGGTAACTGAATAGGAACTGGATTACCCTTAAGTCTGTCTCTAATTTGTCTCTCAACTTCGTAGAAATCAGCACCAGTTCTATCCATTTTGTTTACAAATACGATTGATGGAACACCATATCTGTTTCTTTGTCTCCAAACTGTCTCTGATTGCGGTTGAACCCCACCAACAGCACAGAATACTGATACAGCACCGTCTAGTACTCTCATTGAACGCTCAACTTCAATAGTAAAGTCAACGTGGCCCGGAGTGTCGATAATGTTAATTTGCTTACCTTTCCACTCACAAGTTGTAGCAGCAGAAGTAATTGTAATACCTCTCTCTTGCTCTTGCTCCATCCAGTCCATAGTTGCAGCACCATCGTGAACTTCACCGATTTTGTGCTCTACACCTGTATAGAATAGAATTCTCTCTGTAGTTGTTGTTTTACCAGCATCAATATGTGCAGCAATACCAATGTTTCTTACATCTTCTAGTTTATGTGTTCTTGCCATAACTTTAATTCCTTACCATCTATAGTGTGCAAATGCTTTGTTCGCTTCTGCCATTTTGTAAGTATCTTCTTTCTTCTTAAATGCCGCACCTTTATCTGTTGCTGCATCCATAAGTTCGTTACTTAATCTCTCCATCATAGTTCTTTCGTTTCTCTTTCTAGCTGCATCTACAATCCATCTAATTGCTAGTGATTGCTGACGAACTGGACGAACTTCGATAGGCACCTGATATGTTGCTCCACCCACACGGCGAGATTTAACTTCCATTACTGGTTTAACATTTTCGATTGCTTTATCGAAAATATCAATACCCTTCTCACCAGTTTTTGATTCGATTCTCTCTAAAGCTGCATACATAATCTTCTCAGCTATACTCTTTTTACCATCTAACATTAATTTATTAATAAATTTAGTTAATACTTTACTTCCATGTACCGGATCTGGTAATACCGGTCTAACAGGAGCTTTTCTTCTTCTCATTTAATTTCCTTTTTCTTCAATCGAACTTTAGGATGCCTCTAGTAATATGCATAGTCTATAATGTGCCCAATAGCAACAAATTTAAATAAAAAATTTCATCGCCGTAGCCTCCGGCTATGATTCAAAATTATTTTACTTAACTTTATTACTCTTGAACCCATTCTAAACTATGCCTCTTACTAGAGACATCCTAAGATTTACTCAAATTTTTGGCACGAAGGTTTTACCCAAAAATTTGTTTTAGTGCAAAATACACAAACCTCTAACTACCAAAATTAACTAAAAATTACTTTTTAGGTCTCTTAGTACCGTACTTAGATCTTGCAACAGTTCTGTTTGCAACACCAGCTGTATCTAATGCACCACGAACGATATGATACTTAACACCTGGTAAGTCTTTTACTCTTCCGCCTCTTACAAGTACAATAGAGTGTTCTTGAAGGTTGTGACCCTCACCACCGATATACGAGATAACCTCGAATCCACTTGTTAATCTAACTTTTGCTACTTTTCTAAGTGCAGAGTTAGGTTTTTTAGGAGTTGTTGTATAAACTCTTGTACATACACCTCTTCTTTGAGGACAGCTTACTAATGCTGGTGATTTTGATTTTTTAATCACTTTCTTACGCTCTTTGCGTATAAGTTGGTTAATAGTTGGCAACTTATTTCCTTTCGAATTTTATGTTTTTCTCTTTACGAGAGTTGAATCTGGTGGGTTACACCACAAAACATGTTAATATATATTTTATGCTATAACCTAGAAATAGGCGATATTATACTGAAAATTTCTTAAAATGATGTTAAATAAATAGAAGAATTTAGAAGTAAATTAAAGTAGTGCAAAAATGCACTACTTTTTATAGAAATTAAGATAGAATCTCTTCTATTGTTATGTAGTCACCAACGCGACCTGTCATTTTTTCTGCATCCGTATTTACTGGTAGTGTTTTTTTACCTGGTCTCCAGTTTGCTGGGCATACTTCACCTGTAGCTTCTGCATGTTTCCAAGCTTTTACTTGTCTTAAGAACTCATTTACGTTTCTACCAACTGATGGTGCTTGTACCTCTTGTGCTACACATACACCATTTGCATCTATTAAGAATCTACCTCTAAGAGCGATTCCTTCTTCCTCTATCATAACACCAAATGCTCTACTTACTTTACCTGTAGGGTCTGCACCAATAGTTAATTTTAAATCTTTTAATAGAGGCTCAGTCTCTACAAATCTTTTATGTGAAAATTTAGTATCTGTAGATACTGCTAAAATCTCTACACCTAACTCTTGGAACTCGTCATATTTTGCATTCATAGCTGCAATCTCTGTTGGGCATACAAATGTAAAATCTGCTGGGTAGAAACATACTACAAACCATTTACCCTCATAATCTTTACTTTCTACTGTTGTGTAGTGCCCACTCTTTGCATCATATGCATCCATTTTAAACTCTGGTACTTTTTGTAAAACCATTGAACTACTCATCTTTTTCTCCTCTGTTTTAATATTTTCTTCTTCAACTACTTGAGTTGTCTCTCGTGCTTCAACTGTTTTGCTATCGCAAGCCATTTCGCATCCTTTTCGTTTTGGATGGCAGAATTATACAGCTTTAAACTTAAAATAAAATTAATTAAATAATAATTTTTATTATTTATAGATTTTACTAAATTCTTGTAAGCTTGAAATTTTTAGTAAATATATGTATAATTCATTAAAATAAAATAGACTTCTTGCAAAACTCTATATTTTGTAGATATTGTTTAGTGTGCATTAGATTTTTCTAATCAGGATTGAAGTCCTAGCCAAAGCTAAGTCGAAATCCTAATTAGTAAAATATGATGTATAATAGACAATAGATGCATTTATAGAGTTTTGCAAGAAGTCTAATATATAATAGGAGCTAATATGATATATGCAGCACCATTAAAAATGAATAAACTTGATAGTGCGATTACAAAAGTTTTAGGCAAAGCTAAATATTTTGGCATTTATGATGATTCTACTAACGAAATAAAAGTTATAGAAAACCAAGACCCAAGTGGACCAGCATTTTTTAATCAATTAAAAGCTGAAAATGTAGATATAATATTAACACCACACGCGGGACCTGGTGCAGTAAATGGATCTATGAAATTTGGTATAAAGCTTTATTACTGTGGCGATGAGAGAAAACTACTTTTAGAAGCAGTTAAAGAGTATCAAGAGGGTAAATGCCCAGAAATAAATGCTCAAAATTTTGAGCAGTATCACTGAGGCTATAGAACTACCAATTAGAGTAAATTGGTATTAAAATATCATACCATCTATTGGGCTACTTGCAGTTGCAAATGGCTTTTTAGGGATTCTTCCTGCTTCGTAAGCCATTCTACCAGCTATAACAGCATTTTTCATAGCTTCTGCCATTAAAATAGGGTTTTTAGCTTGTGCTATGGCAGTATTTGTTAGCACTGCATCTGCACCTAACTCCATTGCTATTGCTGCATCGCTTGCTGTTCCTATACCTGCATCTACAACTACCGGCACACTTACAGCTTCTCTAATAAATACAACATTGTAACGGTTTTGAATTCCTAATCCACTACCTATTGGTGAAGCCAAAGGCATAATTGCGTGTGCCCCTGCATCTTCTAAGCGTTTTGCCATAATTGGGTCGTCGCTTGTGTATGCCATAATTGTAAAGCCATCTTTTGCTAACACTTCACACGCTTTAATTGTCTCTAAAACATCTGGGTAAAGAGTCTTTGCAGTATCGCCAATTACTTCTAGCTTAATTAAATCTATGCCTGTTGCTTCTCTTGTTAATCTAAATAGAGTAATCGCCTCTTCGGCAGTTGTGCATCCAGCAGAATTTGGTAAAAATTTAACATTGCTATCTTTAAAATAGTCCATTAAATTCTCTTCATTAGGGTTTGTAATATTTACCCTACGAACAGCAACTGTAATCATCTCTGCACCACTAGCTATAGTTGCATCATAAGTTGTCTTAAAGTCTGGGTATTTACCACTACCAACAATTAATCTACTATCAAATTCATAAGTCCCTATTTTTAAAATATTGCTCATTTTTATCTCTCCAATTTCTATATTTAGGCTATTGTACATAATAAAGCTTAAGAGAACCTCTAAAGGGTACCTCCATTGCCATTAAGTTAAGAGTTTTAACTCAATAAAATACTTAAAGCTTAAAGTACAAAGCCAAAAGCTAGCTACTGCGTCATTCCAGTGGAAACGGGAATCCACAGTTTAAATTGCCGAAAAAGAACTTTTTCAACTTTTAGGCAGTTAAAATTGTGGACTCCCACTTCCATGAGAGTGACGAAGTGGTTAGCTTTAAGCTTTCGGCTTTTAGCTTAAAGCCAGAAAATGGATGTAAAATCCTTAACTTAATGGCGTTGAAGGGCACCTCTAATAATAGGTGTCTTTAATTTAAAAATTACAATACTTAACCCTCTAACTTCATAGACAAATCTATCCAGCTAGATTGGTGTATGGTGCTTCCGCTACTAATTGCATCTACACCTGTTTTTGCTATCTCTTCTATTGTCTCTAGTGTTACATTTCCACTAGCTTCTAGCAAAATATGTGGATAATTTGCATCTCTAAATGCCACTACCTCAGCTATCTGTTCTGGTTTCATATTATCGCACATTACAATATCTGCACCTGCAT
This sequence comes from Nitratifractor sp., assembly GCA_015490055.1. Taxonomy (GTDB): domain Bacteria; phylum Campylobacterota; class Campylobacteria; order Campylobacterales; family Sulfurovaceae; genus JAADEQ01. The sequence continues at coordinate 3,018 of WFYP01000065.1, read as the reverse complement.
CCATTGCACTTTTGACACCCTCTAAATCTTCGCACTCTATCTCTACTTTAGAGGTAAATGGGATTTTTGCTCTCACCTCTTGCATAAACTCTTTTAAGTTATCTATTGTCTTTAGGTGGGTATCTTTTAGCATTAGGCAATCATCCAAGCCCATACGGTGGTTTATTCCTCCTCCACATCGAACTGCATACTTTTCAAACTCTCGAAGTAGTGGGCGAGTTTTTCTTGTATCTAAAAGCTTTACGCCATATTTACTGATTTTCTCTACATATTGGTTTGTAAGTGTTGCGATAGAGCTAGCGTGAAGCGTCATATTCAATATTGTTCGCTCTAAGCTTAAAAGCGATTTTGAGTTGCCTTTAAGAAGCACTAATTTCTCTCCCTTTTTAAAGCTCTCGCCATCATTTACATTAAAGCTAAACTCTACATCAAAAAGGTTTTGCATTGCTAACAGATACTCTTGCCCTGCAAATATACCATCGCTTTTTGCTAATATGTAGCCATTAACCTCTTTTGGTTTGGTTACACGAACAAATAGGTCGCCTCTACCAATATCTTCTTTTAATGCTTGCTTTACAAACTCTTCTTGGCTAAGCAACACTACTTAACCTCCAACATTCTATCGAGTGCTAGCTTTGCATACTTAGCAACTGTTGGCTCTACAAAGATTTCGTTAATTGGTTGTTCATCTTCAATAGATTTTAAGACTCTATACAAATCTTCTAGCGTTGTTTCATTCATTGTAGGGCACTCTGGCTTAGTAGCAGATAGAACATATGTATTTTTCTCTCTTAATCTGTTTACCAAGTTATACTCTGTTCCCACAGCTACTTTTTGCTCGGCTGGTAACTCTTTAATATATTTAATTAACTGCGAAGTAGAACCTGCAAAGTCAGCTTCTTGCACAACTGCTGGGTCACATTCTGGGTGTACTGCTATTAAAATATCTGGATACTTTTGACGGAAAAATTTAATATCATCTACCGTAAATAGCTGGTGAACCGAGCAAAAACCATTAAAGCAGATAATATCTGCCTCTTTAGGGTCGCATTCACCCTCGCCTATTACGCAACTTTTTAGCCCCATCTCATTTGCAAAGTTTTGCCCAAGGCATCTGTCTGGCACAAATAGAATTTTTTTACCACTCTCTAAACCTTTTTCGATAATTTTATAAGCATTAGAGCTGGTACATACCATTCCACCCATTTCACCAACTTTTGCTTTTACGGCTGCATCTGAATTTATATAAGTGATTGGCAAAATATCCTCTTTAGCAACACCACACTCAACCATATAGTTTACGCTATCATCAAAGTAACTAGCATCTATCATTCTAGCCATTGCACAACAAGCAACTTTTGGCATTAGTACGCGTTTTTCGGGTGCAATAACCTTAACACTCTGCCCCATAAATCCAACACCACAAAATACTACCCAAGGGTTTTCATCCAACTGACATTTTCTTGCAAGCTCTAAACTATCGCCTGTAATATCAGATAATTCAAAAACTTCATCTCTTTGGTAGAAATGCCCAACTATTGTTACTGGTAGTTTCTCTTTTAATCGTAAAATTTCTGCTTTGTAATCCATAGTTACTCCATTTATATTTGCATTATTATAGCAAAGAAAGTTTATTTATAGTAAAATATCGTTAATTTTTAATCGGAGAACTTAATGTTATCATCAATATTACAAGGCATACTAAATTTCATTACCAGTTTTAACGGCTCATTTTATATAATCGCTTATTTAGTTGGGGGTATTCCTTTTGGCTATATACTTGCTAAATATATCGGTGGAGTGAATGTAAAAGAAGAAGGTAGTGGAAATATAGGAGCTACTAATGTACTACGAGTTTTAAAAGCAAAAGATGCTAAGTTAGCAAAAAAGTTAGGAGCCCTTACTCTACTTTTAGATGCCCTAAAAGGTGCAGTTGTAATTTTAATAGCTAAATATATGGGTGCTAGCGATTTTACTCTATGGTCTATCGCAGTATTTGCTGTAATTGGACATTGCTACACTCCATTTTTAAACTTCGAAGGTGGAAAAGGCGTTGCAACTGGTTTTGGTGTACTAATGGTATTAATTCCTATACCTACATTAATTGCTTTAGCCGTATGGTTTTTAGCTGCTAAATTACTTAAAGTATCTTCTTTGTCATCTCTAATTGCCCTATTTTCTATATTAATAAGTAGCTATATTTTATACCCAAAAGGATTGCCAGGTATAGAAACTTTTATGCCTCTTAATGTAATTGCATTTATAATCTTTTATAAACATATTCCAAATATAGTTAGATTATTAAAAAAAGAAGAAGGAAAAGTAGTTTGAAAATTGAAATAGAAGATTTTACATTTACTTGTATTATTGGAGTTTTAAATTTCGAAAGAGTAGAGCAACAGAGAGTAATAGTTAATATTACAATAGAATATAACTACACAAAAGATAATTTTATAAACTATGCTGATGTAGCTAATATTGCAAAAGAGACTATTAAAACAAAGAAATTTGAGTTATTAGAAGATGCATTAATTGGTGTTAAAGAAGCTATAATAAAAGAGTTCGATAATATAGAGAAACTATATATTAAAATAAGTAAACCAGACATTTTAGATAACTGTATAGTTTCACTTAGCAATAATTGGAAATTTTAATTCAAAGAACACTAACAACTAAACAGTAAATTACCAACTATCTATAACTTCATAACCATCTTTACTTGCATAAAGTTTCTTATTTTTTCTCTTATTTTTATAAGAAAGATATTTTCTTTTTCTAAATTTATGTGCCAATTTCTTATATTTTTTAGAATGCTTTTTATATTTAAAATTACTTGCATCTCCATAAATTTTAACAGGTACTCCCCTGCTTGTCCAGTACCATAATTTTTTTGCAGTAGATTTAGACACTCTAATACATCCATGAGATGCAGGATATCCAGGTAGATACCCTTGATGAATAGCGATACCCCCATTTGTTAAACGAAGCATATATGGCATTTTAGCACCACCATTAGGC
>WFYP01000064.1 GCA_015490055.1 Nitratifractor sp. | reverse complement strand
ATATTTTCTCTTGTAGTTTATTAGAGTGTTTTTTATCATTTTGTAATGCGATAAGTGCTTCTACAGAGCTATACTTTTTTTCATTAGAAATAGAAAAAGGTAAATTTGCCACGGATTGTAACTCTTCAAAAATATTAGTAATATTTGAATTCTCTTTAAGAAATTTATCTATGAGATAAGAAAAAAGTGGATCATCCTCCTCATCTTTAAATCGTTCTTGCAGTTTTACAATAGCTTTATTATCTATTTTTGTACTATTTAAACCTATCTGTCTACTTACTTGTTGCAAACACTCTGCAGTTTTTAATTTTATCTGTTCTGTATTTATAAGTAAAGAACATTCATTATTTCTATAGTAAAATTTTAAAAGAGCTTCATTATATTCATACCATTCATTTATGGTTTTTGAAATGCTATCATATGATAAAACATCTGATTTGGACAAAACTTTCTTTATAAAAATTTCAGGAGTATCATATATAAAGATAAAAGCAAATTTAGAGTCTATAGATTTCCAGTAGTTCAGATATGGCAATGCTTCACTATCCGACCAGCCCCACCATTTTTTATCTCTATTACTCATAAAAAGATCAAGAGCCAATCCATCCCATACTTTATCTATTTTAATTTGTTCTTTTGTTTCTCCTCTTGGATTATAATATTGAGAGAGTATTTGAGAAATTTCAGTCGCTTCAATTGCGTGTTGTTTCAAGGGTTTTGCAATACTCATTCCAACGGTATTTAACAACTCTATCATTACTTTTTGATTAGACATAGGATGTCCAACAACTAAAATTTTATTGTAGTTTTGATTATACGTATATTCTACTGCTTTCATCTATATTTGCCTTATACTCTTATTAACTATCACTCTTAAATATATCTCGTGTATATACTTTATCTTCTACGTTTTTTATATTATCAGATAGTCTATTTGCTACTATAACATCACTTATTTTTTTAAATTCATCTAAATTTTTAATTACTTTAGAGTTAAAAAAATAATTTTCATTAACTTCTGGTTCATATAATACAACTTCTATTCCTTTTGCTTTTAGACGTTTCATGATTCCTTGAATAGCAGAAGCTCTAAAGTTGTCACTTCCACTCTTCATTACAAGTCTATATATGCCAACGACATTAGGTTTTTTATCTATAATACTTTGAGCAATAAAATCTTTTCTTGTACTATTAGATTCAACGATAGCACTTATTAAATTTGATGGAACATCTTTATAGTTAGCTCTTAGTTGTTTTGTATCTTTTGGTAAGCAGTAACCACCATATCCAAAAGAAGGATTATTATAATGATTACCTATGCGAGGATCTAATCCTACACCTTCTATAATTTGTTTAGCATCTAAATTATGTGTCTGAGCGTAAGAGTCTAATTCATTAAAGTAAGCAACACGCATTGCTAAATATGTATTTGAAAATAGTTTTACAGCTTCAGCTTCTGTTGAATTCGTTAATAAAATTTCTATATTCTCTTTTTTTGCACCCTGTGCTAAAAGTTCTGCAAATTTTCTAGCTCTATTCGATTTCTCACCAACAATAATACGACTTGGATAAAGATTATCATATAAAGCTTTTCCCTCTCTTAAAAACTCTGGAGAAAATATAATGTTTGTTGTATTAAGCTTTTGATTTATAGATTTTGTATAACCTACAGGCACAGTTGACTTTATAACTATAGTTGAGTTTGAATTTAATTCCAAAATATCTTTTATGACTGTCTCAACTAGAGAAGTATTAAAATAGTTTGTTTTTTCATCATAGTCAGTAGGAGTAGCAATAATAATAAACTCTGCATCTTTATATGCATCTTCTTTATTAAGTGTAGCTCTAAAATTAAGGTCATTTTTTGATAAATATTCACTAATTTCTTTATCTTCGATTGGACTTATACCCTTGTTTAGCATCTCTATTTTTTCTGGAATGATATCTAGTGCTACTACTTCATTTTTTTGAGCTAACAATACACCATTTGAAATACCAACATAACCAGTACCAACTATTGCTATTTTTATATTATTTACTGTTATTTGTTTTTTAAGTTTCATCTATTTTTCTCTCTTTTAAATTTTATTCTAAAACGCCCTAAGCACCACAGCAGCCCCAACAGCCACTTGGTAAAGTATCTTAGTAACACTAGATGTAATCAAAATATTTTTACTATCTGTTTTACCTAAAACTAAAATAGAGTCTCCAGCATCAACTTTTAAAGAAGATGTGTCAGCAAAAAAATCACCTGAACTATGTTGAACTACTCTACCATTAGCTTTAATAAGAAGTATTTTATCTCTATTTGCACGTTCACCATAACCACCACAAGCAGAAATGTAGTCATCAATAGTATAATTTTCTTTATATGTTAAAGCATTTGGAATATTTACCTCTCCTTGAACCACAACAATGTTTGAGTGTTTAGGAATAACAATTCGGTCTCCCTCTTCAAGATAGATTTTACCTAGATTGTCTTCTTTGGAGATAATTACTTGTCCTAAAGGTTGTACTTTACGAACACGTTCAACAAATTTCATAATCATCTCTGCCTCTTTAGTTCGTATATTTG
>WFYP01000063.1 GCA_015490055.1 Nitratifractor sp. | reverse complement strand
CTATTAATGATTGCTATTTGGACTTTGATGATAATTAGACTTTATAATATTAGTATAAAATCTAATTATTTTTATGAAAGATTGGCTAAAGAGAATATAGAACAATCTAGTAAAATAAAGCCAACTAGAGGTGAAATTCTTGACGCTAGTGGTAAACTTTTAGCTAGTAATAAAATAGGTTTTTCTCTATCTTTAAAACCACATATGAAGTTAAATAGTGATGAGTTTAATACTACGCTAGAGTTACTTAAACACTCTTTTAAAGATATCGATACCAAACTGTTAGTAAAGGTTTATAAGAAAAAAAGCTCGCCTTATAATCATAAGTATATACAAGTTATAGATTTTATTCCATATAATGAAATGATGAAAGTTTTTCCTATCTTAAGTTTAAATAATGATATAAAAGTTAATGCTGCAACAAAAAGATACTATCCATATGGTAAATATTTGGCTCATGTTATTGGTTATATTGGTAAAGCGAATAAGAGAGATACAAAAAAAGATGAAGTTGTTAAAGTTGTAGGTAAAGTTGGTAAAGCTGGTTTAGAGAGATATTATAATAAAGTACTAGAGGGAGAATTAGGAACAAAAGTTGTAAAAGTTAATGCTTATAATAAAGAGTTAGAGTTATTAAAATATACTCCACCTAAAAGTAATAGAGATATAAAACTTAGCATAGATGCAGATTTGCAAAAATTTATTTATGATACAGTGAAAGATGAGAATAAAACAGCAGTTGTAATAGTGATGAGAACAACAGGAGAGCTACTAGCAGCAGTAAGTACTCCTAGCTATGACCCTAATTTATTTGTAGATGGTATAAGCGTAAAAGATTGGAAAAAGATTCAGAGTAATTTGGAACACCCATTTACTAACAAACTTGTACATGCTCTATACCCTCCTGGTTCAACTATTAAAATGGGGGTTGCTCTTGCAACATCTAAAGAGGCTGGAGATTTAATATTTAAGCATGAATTTTGTAGGGGATATATTACAATAGGAAAGAGTAAACATAAGTTTAGATGTTGGTCTCATTGGGGGCATGGAGATGTTGATTTAAGAAAATCGATCAGAGAGAGCTGTGATGTGTTTTACTATGACAAAGCTTTAGATATAGGTATTGATAAACTATCTAAAGATTTAAATTTAATTGGTTTAGGTGTAAGAACAGGTGTAGATTTACCAAGAGAGTATAAAGGCATTATACCTAATAAAAAGTGGAAAAGAAAGCGTTATAAACAGAGTTGGTATAAGGGTGAAACAGCAATTTCTGCTATCGGTCAAGGATATGATGATGTAACACTAATGCAAATTGCTAGATATACAGCATTTTTAGCTACAGGTTATTTAGTAACACCACACTTTGCAACAATAATTAATGGTAAACCATATGAAGAGAAGGCAAAAAAAATACATTTTAATCCTTTGGTATTCCAGACAATTAGAAATGGAATGTTTGATGTTTGTAATAATAGACGCGGTACTGCTTATAAAGCTTTGCATAAATTACCTATTATTGTAGCAGGAAAAACAGGTACTGCACAAGTGGCTTCTGTTCCACAAGATGTTAAGAAGAGAGTAAAAGAGGCAGACTTAGCTTATTTTAAGAGATCACACGCCTGGCTTACAACATATGCCCCATTTAATAAGCCTAAATATGTTATCTCTATAATAGTAGAACATGGTGGACATGGCGGTAGCACAGCAGGACCAATAGCTGCAAAAATTTATAGATGGATGTACCAAAAAGGCTACTTTGGTAAACAGATTGCTCCTAAATTATTAAAAGAGATATATTAGTTTGAGCATAAGGCTTAGAGCGAAGAGCTAATAAGGTAGCTTCGCTACTTTATTTCAAACTTGCCAATATCTCTATTTTTAATAACTTTATCGTAACTAGCTACCAAGCCATTCATTGCAATGTATGTGCCAACATCTGCATTGTTACAAAAGCCGATAGCTAAAGATAAGTTGGCTGTTGCTTCTATAGGGTCTATAGAAAATGGAACCATCGCACCAGTAAATACAATACTTTTATTTAAATTTTTAGAATCTATAACTTTTGAGCTTAAGTCTATAGTATCAGTACCATGAATTACTACAATTTTATTATAATCACTATCCTTTATGTAGTGTGCCAAAAGCTCTCTATCTTCATCTGTAAAATCAAGTGAATCTTTATGAATTATTGAGTCATAATTTAATTTAGTAAGCCACTTTTTTTCGATACTCTTTAATGCTTGGTTTGATTTGTCAATCTCTAATTTACCATTCTTTGGGTTATATATTTTATTAAATGTGCCACCTGTTGAGAGTATTAATATTGAATTCATTAATATATCCTGTAAACTTTTTGTAAATTCTAGCAAGTTTATGATAAAATACAAAAAAATAAAAAGGTTTTATATGTTAATGAAGGGTAAAAAAGGGATTGTTTTAGGAATAGCCAATAAAAAATCTATAGCATATGGTATAGCAAAAGCTTGCCAAGAGCAGGGTGCTGAACTTGCTATTACATATTTAAATGATAGATTTCAAAAAAAGTTAGAGCCTATAGCCGAAGAACTTGATTGTGCGGATAGACTGTATCCTTGTGATGTATCTAAGCCAGAAGAGATAGTTGCACTAAAAGAAGCACTAGAGAAAGATTTAGGTAAGATAGATTTTATAGTTCACTCTATTGCATTTGCTCCAAAAGAGGGCTTAAGCGGTAGATTTGTAAATATATCTAAAGAAGCATTCACAACTGCTATGGATATTTCGGTTTACTCTTTAATAGAAATTACACAAAAGTTAAAGCCAATTCTTAGTGATGAAGCTTCTATATTAACACTTAGTTACTATGGTGGTGTTAAATATATTCCAAACTATAACTTAATGGGTGTAGCAAAAGCTGCATTAGAGATGACAGTAAAATATTTAGCAGAAGATTTAGGAAAAGATGGTATTAGAGTTAATGCAATTAGTGCAGGACCTATTAAAACATTAGCCGCAGCTGGAATTGGAGATTTTAGTTTTATGCTTAAGTGGAATGCTGCGCACGCTCCACTAAAGAAAAATGTAACAATTCAAGAAGTTGGAAATAGCGGAATGTATTTGTTAAGTAATTTAAGCAGTGCAGTTACTGGAGAGATACATTATGTAGATGGTGGGTTTAATATTATGGGTATGCCAGCAGTAAAATTTGATGAAAATGGTAAACCAACAATAGCTTGGAATGGTGAATAAGTTTACATTAATAGTAATTTAGATAATATTCCAAACATTTTAAGCAGGTTAGACTTAGCTTAATAGATATCGCATATAAAAAATTAAGGATTGGGTAAGATGAAAAGAACATATCAACCACACAAAACACCTCGTAAAAGAACTCACGGTTTCAGAGTTAGAATGAAGAGTAAAAATGGTAGAAAAGTAATTAATGCAAGACGCGCTAAAGGAAGAAAGAGATTAGCAGCGTAAGGGATTATAAAAGTTTAAACTCTACTAAAGAGTTTAATAGAATCTACTCTAAGCCTACACATTGTTGGCATTCAGAGTGGTTCGTACTTTTCTATAAAGAGTCAGACACAAAAGAGTTTGCATTTGTATCCAGCAAAAAAGTTGGTAATGCAGTACAAAGAAACAGAGCTAGACGACTTCTAAAAGCTCAACTTATTAACTTCTCACCAAAGCTCAAAACTGGTAAATACATTTTTGTAGCTAAAGCCCCTATAATTAACAGTAACTTTACAGAGTTAGAAAAACAGTTTAACTATATATATAAAAGACTAAAACTTTTAAAGATATAGATAGTAATTGATACGAATTAACTTTTTTTAAATTAAATTAGTAGATAATATCACTCTACTAGCGCTAAAGGCTTCAACTTTAGTGATATTTAGATATAATTACGGTTATTATTTAATTACATTGAAAAGGTTTTAATTTGGAAAAGTCGGATATGAATAAAAGATTGCTAATAGCATTAGTATTATCTTTTTTAGTTTTAACAGGTTATAGTTACTTAATGCCTAAAAAGCAAGAGGTTAATTTAGAAGTAAATAGTACAGCGAGTAAAGCAGAAGGTATAAATAAACAAACAAGTAAAAATGTTCACGAAGCACCAACAGTTGCTTCAACAAAAACTTCAGATAATACTGCTAAAGCACCTATAGCTATACATAATAATAGTAAAGTAATTGCTACGGTAGATACTAAGAAATACACTTTAAAAATAGATAATTTAGGAAGAATAGATAGTTTAATTTTAAAAGATAAAAAGTATTCTACTAAAGATGGAAAACCACTAAATATTATTTCTGAAAAAACAATAAAACCATTAGAAGTTAGATTTAAAGATAAAGAACTTAATGCAAAAGCATTTAAAGTAGATTATACAGTTAGTAGTAAAAAAGTAGATGCTACTAATGCACCGGCAGAGATTACATTAACTCAAAATTTAGGTAGTGATACAATTACTAAAACTATAAAGTTTTATCCGGCAGGCAATTATGATTTAACTGTAAAATCTAGTGCAAATAATGAATATTTTATAACTCCTGGTTTTAGACCAACTGTGGATAAAAGTAGATACTTAGTAGTTAGAGGAGTACTAATTAAGGATGCAAATGGTGTTATTACTACCCTTGAAAAGGGAGATGTAGATTCTGTTAAAAACTTTAATAATGCAATTTTAGCAGCAGGTGAAGATAGATATTATGCGACTGTATTTTATAAGAAACATGGAACTTTTGATGCTACAGTTGCACAATCTGGAATTAAAGGTTATGAAGAAGAGCCAATAGTATTTGTAGATGTTAAAGGTAGCGATAAATTTTTAGGATATGTTGGACCAAAAGAGTGGAAGCTATTTAAAAAATTAGATAAAAATTTAGAAGATGTTGTGGAGTTTGGTTGGTTTACATTCCTCTCTCGTCCATTCTTTAAAGTTATGTATGCTATTTATGATTTTGTTGGAAATTGGGGATGGGCTATTGTATTGTTTACTTTATTAGTTAAAATTATTCTTTTCCCTCTATCATATAAAGGGCTTATGTCTATGCAAAAACTTAAAGATTTAGCACCTAAGATGAAAGAGATTAAAGAGAAATATGGTAAAGACCCAGCTAAAATGAATCAAATGACTATGCAACTATATAAAAAGCATGGTGCAAACCCAATGGGTGGTTGTTTGCCAATGTTGTTACAAATTCCTATTTTCTTTGCACTTTACCGTGTACTATTAAATGCAGATGAGCTTCAAGGTGCTCCTTGGATTGGTTGGATTACTGACCTTTCGCATCATGACCCATATTATGTTTTACCAATTTTAATGGGTATTACAATGTTTATTCAACAAAAAGTTACACCAAATACAATGACAGACCCAACACAAAAGAAGATATTCCAATTTTTACCAGTAATTATGACTTTCTTCTTTTTAACTTTCCCTGCGGGTCTTGTTTTATACTGGTTAGTTAATAACATTTTAACTATTGCGCAACAATATTATATTAATAATGCATATGAAAAGTATAAGCAAAAAATGAAAGAAGCAAAAAAGGGTTCGGAGTCTTAAAATGATGAAAAAATATGAAGCAACAACATTAGAAGAAGCTTGTCGTAAAGCTTCTAACGAGTTAAGTTGTAGTATTGAAGATTTAGAGTATAATATAATTCAGTATCCTTCTAAAGGATTTTTGGGTTTTTTTTCAAAAAAAGCAATTATAGTTGCTCTTAACAAAAAGAGTATAGATATAGACAAAGATATAAATGAAGAAGCTACAAAGAAAGAAGAAAAAGAAGAGGAATCACAAGAGATAGATAGTAATTTTAGCAATGAACCAGTTAATTTTACGCCTGTACTAGAAGAGGAAGAAGAGAAGATTAGTTATACGCCTAAAGATGAAAAGCAAACTCTAGTAACAGATAGTGAAATTGTAGATTCATTTTTTAGTGATACTCCAGTAAAAAACTACAATAACGAGTTACAAAAAAAGAGTATAACAGCCCCTGAATTAGAAGATGAGATAAAAAAACTTCTCTCAAAAAGTTGTTTTGAAATAGATACAATAGAAGTAGATATTGAAGATAATACTGCATATGTATTTATAGATGGTAATGATGCCGCTCTATTAATAGGAAAAGAAGGTTATAGATACAATGCACTCTCTTATCTACTCTTTAATTGGATAAATGCTAATTATGGACTATATTTAAAATTAGAGATTGCACAATTTTTAGCATCTCAACAAGATATGATTATACATCAAATGCAACCAGTTGTAGAGCATGTTAAAAGAGAGGGCTGGGGTAAAACACGAGAGTTAAATGGTATCTTAGTTCAGATAGCACTAGAGCATTTAAGAGATACTTTCCCTAATAAATATGTTGCAATTAAAAGAAGCAAAAATGGTGAAAGATATATTGTAATAAACGAGTTTAACAAAAAATAATGAGCACTACAATAGCAGCAATAGCCACAGCTAGTGGTGTTGGCTCTATTGCCATAATAAGAGTAAGCGGTAGCAATGCCTTGAGCATCGCTAGCAAATTAATTAATGGCAAAGAGTTAAAGGTAAGAGAAGCTACACTCACTTCGATATACAATAGAGAAAATACACTAATAGACCATGCCATTGTTATATACTTTAAAGCACCTAACAGTTTTACTGGAGAAGATATTGTAGAGTTTCAATGTCATGGAGGTATTGTAATTGCACAAGAGATTTTGGATACTTTAACATTTTATGGTGCACAGTTAGCTAAACCTGGAGAGTTTAGTCAAAGAGCCTTTTTGAATGGTAAAATAGATTTAACAGAAGCTGAAGCAATAGCTAAAATGATAGAGACAAAAAGTGTTGATGGTGCAAAAGTTTTAGCAAGACAGTTAAAAGGTGAGCTAAAAGAGTTTATATCTAGCACAAGAGATAAACTAATAGGCTTGCTAGCACACTCAGAAGTTATGATAGACTATGCCGAAGAGGATATGCCAGAAGATATACTTTTAAACTTGCAAAATAGCTTAGAAGATGTAAAGCAAAAGTTAGAAGATATAGTTAAATCTAGCATTAGAAGAAGAGGTGTTATAGAGGGCTTTTGGCTGGCGATTGTGGGTAAACCAAATGTAGGTAAAAGCTCTATATTAAATAAAATGTTAAATTACGACAGGGCAATAGTTAGTGATATTGCAGGAACAACAAGAGATAGCATAGAAGAGCAGATAAAAATAGGCTCGCATATTGTTCGTGTTGCAGATACTGCTGGTATTAGAGATGCTAGTGATGTTATAGAAAAACTTGGAGTAGAACGCTCTATCCAGTGGTTAGAGGAGTCAGATATTATTGTTGCAGTTTTTGATGCTTCAAGAGATTTTGATGACGAAGATTTAAAAGTTTTAAATTTAGTAAAAGAGGCAAAAGATAGTCAAGTTCTAATTGTACTAAATAAGATAGATAGAGCTAAAAATACTAATTTGGAGCAGTTTAATGGCTTTGAACTTGTAAAAATTAGTGCCAAAGAGTCAGTAGAACCACTTATTGAGAAGATAGAAGAGTTACTAAATAGTCTCTCTAAATCAGATGAGCTTATGTTAATATCTACTAGACAGATAGAGTCTGTAACTAAAGCTTTTAAAGAAATAGAAGAGAGTAGAGAACCACTACTTAATAATGAATTAGAGTTTTTTAGCTATCATATTAATAGTGCTATAGAAGCTTTAAATGAAATTACAAGACCATATAGACACGAAGAGATGTTAGATAAAATGTTTGGAGAATTTTGTTTAGGGAAATAATAGTTTCTCATTGTGGGTATTACCTATTATTAGAGGTGCCCATCAACGCCATTAAGTTAAGAGCTTTAACTCCATAAAATGCTTAAAGCTTAAAGCACCAAAGCCAAAAGCTTACCACCATGTCATTCCCGTGAAAACGGGAATCCACAGTTTAAACTGCCGAAAAAGTATTTTTTTAATTTTTAGGCAGTTAAAATCGTGGACTCCCACTTCTGTGGGAGTGACGAAGTGGCTAGCTTTAAGCTTAAAGCCAAGAAATGGATATGGAATCCATTAACTTAATGTTCTGTCTTAAAAATCCTTTAAATCTTAACAGAATACCCTTAAACTCTTACAT
>WFYP01000062.1 GCA_015490055.1 Nitratifractor sp. | reverse complement strand
TTCCAGTTAATTTGTCAAGTTAGATAACTTTTCTAATATCAATAGGATATTTAAAATATACAGATAAATTATCCCATTTATTTCTCCAAGATTGAAAAACAATAGGATATTTCTTGCCCCATTTTTCTTCAAGTTTATCAAGCTCATATTCAGCTTCTTCTTTTGTGAGAGCTTGATAAACTGCTTTAAGTTCTTTTGCAAATTGTTTCTGATTCTTTGAACCAACATATTTAAGTGAATTTCTAATTTGATGAACAATACAGAGTTGAACTTCAGTATCTGGAAATACCGAGTTGATAGCTTCTGGAAAACCTTTTAATCCATCAACTGAAGCAATTAATATATCTTGCACTCCTCTGTTGTGTAGATCAGTAAGTACCTGTAACCAGAACTTAGCACCTTCACTCTCACCAAGATAGAGTCCAAGTACCTCTTTTTTTCCATCAATTCTTATGCCAAGAACAGTATAAAATGCTTTTGAAATATAACGACCATCTTCTTTTACTTTATAATGAATAGCATCTAAAAATATAAAAGGATACAAAGCTTCTAACGGTCTTGTTTTCCACTCTTGAAGCATTGGTATGATTTTATCTGTTACGGCACTTATGGCTGCTTTAGAGAACTCTACACCGTATATATCTTCAATATGTTTAGATATTTGAGTATAACTGTTACCAAGTGCATATAGTGAAAGCATTTTCTTTTCAATTTCATCTGTCATAGTTGTTTTGCAAGTGTGAATTCCACTTTGCTACATGATTTTTCTTAACTATTTGAGGATTAAAATTACCATTTCTATCTCTTGGAACATCAAGTTCAAATTTACCATAATCACTTTTCATTGTCTTAGTAGTATAACCATTTTTACGGTTTTTGCTAAGATCTTGTGCTAAATGTGAATCTATCTCTGCTGCAAGTGCAGCTTCTGTAAGTTGTTTTATTAAAGAGCTTAATGCTCCATCTTTACCACCGATACTTTTACCGGCTTTAATATCTTGAGCAAATTGCTCAACATCTACTTCTATCTTCATGTGTCTCTCCTTGGGTATTTGTTATTTTACCCGATTGACACAGAATTTTGAACAGTCCCTAGGTATGTGGACACTTATGTTATAATACTGACTTGAATATCCTAAACTTTGCTACTGTCCACATATGACCGGCAGCGGTGTCCAAATGTACCGGCGGGGACAACAGAAAACAGCAACTTATGTTTCCACACCTAGTTTAGATGAATTAGTAGATGAGAATAATATAGTTCGTGCAATAGAGGCATATGTAGAAACTTTAAATATTTCTAAACTAAACATTCAAACTAGAAGAAGTATCATCAAAGAGGGTCAACCGGCATTTCATCCAAAGTTGTTATTAAAGATTTATATCTACGGTTACTTAAATAAAATACGAAGCAGCAGAAAACTAGAACTTGAGATAAATAGAAATATAGAGATGATGTGGTTAACTCAAGGATTAACACCAAGCTATAAAACAATATCTAATTTTAGAAAGAATAACCCCAAAGCTTTGCAAACTATTTTCAGAGAATTTAGTATACTTCTTAAAAACTTAAAACTCATAACCGGTGATTTGGTTGCGATAGATGGAGCATTTTTAAGAGCAAATGCAAGTAAAAACACTCTTATTATGAAAAACAAGGTAAAAAAAGATATAGAAAAAATAGATGAAGATATAAAAAACTATATGACACTTCTTGAAACACTAGATAAAGAAGATAAAAACATTACAAAACTTAAAATCTCAAAAGAACAGATAGATAAACTTCTTGAAAAAAAGGAGCAGTTTCAAAAAGATTTGGATATGCTAGAAGCACTAGGCAAAGAGCAATACAACAAGACCGACAAAGATGCTACCGTTATGAGTAAACCCGCACATAACCTTATGGCGTATAATTCTCAAATAGCAGTCGATGACACTTACAAGTTTATAGTTGCTACAGATATAAGCACCAACGGTCATGACCTTGATCAACTTCATAATATGTCAATAAAAACCAAAAAAATAACCAAAAATCAGGATATGATTATAACAGCTGATAAAGGCTATTATAGTTCCAAAGAGATAAAAAAGTGTATAGAAGAGGGTATAGAAGTTATTGTGCCTCCAAGAGCTACGGCAAAAACCAAAAAGATAAAAAATGCAAAATTCTCTAAAAATCAATTTATCTACAATCATAAAGAGGATTGCTATATCTGTCCAAACAATCAAAAACTCAAAAAGATAGCAAAACAGTATGAAAGAAACGGAAGAATGCTAGATGTCTATAGAGTATCTAGCAGCCACTGCAAAGTATGCTCTTTAAAGAAAAACTGCCTTTCAAATAAGACACCGAATAAACAAATGTATAGATGGGAGTATGAAAATCTCATAGATGAATATTCAGCAAAAATGGATACACCTCAAGCTAAAGCAATAGTGAAAAAAAGAGGCTCTATAGTAGAACATCCGTTTGGAACCATAAAAAGAACATTAGGCTGGGATCACTTTCTTGTAAGAACAAAAAAGAAAGTTCTTGGAGAGAATGCTCTTATTATGTTTACCTATAATTTTAAAAGATTACTCAATCTTATAGGGATAACTCTATTTAAAAAACTCTGTGAAGCGATAAAAAAGAACAATCTATCCCAAATAAGAGAGGAAATTGCAGAGTATATTTTACAGTTTGAAGTAAATTTAGGTTATTTTTTAAAAATATTTCTATTTTTACAAAATATCCCAAAAAAGATGAGATATTTGTAAAAATTAGACTAGGAATTTATTAAAGTATGGGTTTTTTAGATTAAATTCACAGTCTCTATGATTTGTTATACTTCTTGGAGTTGTTTTCGCAAAAGAGCATTAATAAGCATTTGGTATGGTACCTTT
>WFYP01000061.1 GCA_015490055.1 Nitratifractor sp. | reverse complement strand
TATACTTTTGTCAAAAATACCACCTTTAATGGAATAAAACTTCCATCTTTGGCTATTAAACGCAGTGATGGAAGCGTGGAGCTTGTTAAAGAGTTTGGGTATGAAGATTATAGAGATAGGTTGTCTTGATGAATCTTGCTATAATGAAACAAAATAAAATGATAGATGTAAAAGGAGTCAATTTATGAAAGATGCAGAACTTGATAATTTAGAAGCATTTATACCATTATTAGCTAAAGGTGCCATGCAAAAAGCGTATCTTGACACCTTAGCGTCTGGGGATAGCGTTTTAGAAGTTATTAATGATACTATTTATGAAGTCTTTGCTGACGGGACAAAATGCAAGATTAAAGATGTTGCTCCATCTTTACATGTGGAGATAGATTCAAAGGTTTTGCTAAAGTGAATACTCCAAGATTACGGATGTTTGCTGGTCCAAATGGAAGTGGTAAAAGTACACTCAATACTATTATAAGTAAAGAATTGCTAGGTGTATATATAAACCCTGATGAAATAGAAAAAGAGATAAAAAAGTTTAATTTTTTGGATTTATCTAACTATGGGATTGTCTCAAATGAAAGTGAAGTTTTATCATTTTTCAATACTCATCCACTTTTAGACATAGATGAGGTTTCTCTTTTAAAATTTTCAGACAATAAAATAGACTTTTTTAATATCATAGTAAACTCTTACTATGCTTCAGTTTGTGCCGACTTCATCCGTCATCAACTTCTAAAAGCAAAAATATCTTTTACATTTGAAACAGTTATGTCTTCAAGAGATAAAGTAGAATTTTTAAAAAAAGCTCAAGAAGCAGGATATAGAACTTACCTCTATTTTATAGCTACTAAAGACCCTATCATAAATATTTCTCGTGTTCAAAACAGAGTAAAAAAAGGTGGACATCCAGTGCCTAAAGAAAAAATAATTAGTCGTTACTATCGTTCATTAAAGCTGCTAAATGAAGCTGTAAAATACTCCAATAGAGCTTATATTTTTGATAACTCATCACAAGAAAGATTGTGGATAGCCCAGATAGACAATGCAAAAGAATTTGTATTTAAGAGTGAAGTAGTTCCTGTGTGGGTCAAAGAGTATTTGTTAAATGCAAAAGAAGTAGAAAAGGATTAAATAATGCCACAAAAGATTAGAGAAGAATTACAAAATACTCTAAAAAATGACCCTACTAACTATTCAAAAATTTTAGAACTATCAAATGAGCTTGCAAAGTTTGATAAAGACAATGTTCGTTTTTCTGTTGATGCAGGGATTATTGACCGTTTAGGGAAAGAACTTGTTGCACGACATGAAACAGCTGTATCAGAGCTTGTCAAAAATGCTTATGATGCTGATGCTACTAAAGTTATTATTACTTTTAAAGAGTCATATATCGTTGGTGGTATTTTAGAGATAGAAGATAATGGTTTAGGAATGACTAGAGAGCAGTTAATTAATGGATTTATGCGACTATCTTCTAGTGATAAACTTCATTTCCCTCGTTCTATTCGTTATGATAGAAAACGAGCAGGTAAAAAGGGAATAGGACGATTTTCTGCTCAAAGGCTTGGTAAAAAATTAACGATTATTACGCAAACTCTTAACTCTAAAGAGGCTTTAAAAGTTGTTTTTTATTGGGATGATTTTAGAGGAGATACAGAACTCTCTTTTATTACCAATGAGATTAAAACTATAGAAAAACAAAAAGACGAGGGTACAACTTTATATATTGAACAATTAAGAGACTCTTGGAGTGAAGCTCAAATAAAAAGAGTATATCGTTATGCTTCTGAAACTATTCAACCATTTCCTATCTCTAAAACCAAAAAAGATGCTAAAGCACCTAATGATTTAGGATTTAAATTAAAATGTATTGAAATAAATCAAGGTAAGAAATTTATTATTGCAAATGAAGAGACAATGTTTTTTGAACATGCATTAGCCCAGATTAATGGAGTGGTTGATAATAGTGGTTATATGTATCTTTCAATTAAAAGTAAAAAGTTAGATTATAAAGAGAATAGAGTTTTATTAAATCCTAATGAACCATTTGAAGAGTTAAAAAATGTTTCATTAAAAGCCTATTATTTTGTCTATAATTCTGGATTAATTCCTAAACAAATTGAAACACTTATACGAGAAAAAGCAAAAGAACAAGGTGGAATTAGGTTATATAGGAATGGTTTTCGTGTACTACCTTATGGTGAAAATCAAGATGATTGGCTTGGACTAGATGCATCTATTAGAAAAAGGACTATTTTACCTGTTCATGGTAATAATAACTTTTTTGGAATTATTGAAGTAAATAGTGATTATGGAGAAGAGTTTGAGGAGACTTCAAGTAGAGAAGGGTTATTAAAAAACAGAGCTTTTGATGAATTAACAGACTTTGGATATAAAATTTTAATAGATGCTGTTTTGAAACTTGCATCTATTAGAGGTGTGAAACAAAAAACAAATCAAGAAGAGTGGAAAAAAGAGCCTGAAGAGGTGATTGATAATATTGTTGATGAACTAGATAATATAAAAGATGAAGAAGATTTAGAACAAGTAAAAGAAAAAATAGAAGAATTAAAAGTGACTCTTAGCCAAGCAAAAGATGAGCAAAAAATAAAGAAAATAGAGCTTATAAAAGAGATGAACCTATTAAGAGTTTTAGCAGGATTAGGTCTTACTATTGGCGAATTTGTTCATGAGATAAAGCAGTATCAAGGAGCTTTACAACATGATATACGAAATATTGCAAATAGTAACTCTTTAGAAAAAATTTTAAAAGTCAATATTCGCGTCAAAAATAATTTAGATGGCTTATCTACTTATATCTCTTATTTTGATGAATCATTTTCCCAAAATGTACAGCGAGAATTAAAACCAATAGAACTTAGAACCGTAGTCTATGCACTTAAAAAAACTATTGAAAC
>WFYP01000060.1 GCA_015490055.1 Nitratifractor sp. | reverse complement strand
GTTTTTAATATCCTCTGAAATCTCTTGTGAAAATTCATCTAAAGATTTACAATCAGGGTCATTTTTAAAATCATCTAAAATATACTTATAATCTTTGTGTTCTTTAAAAAAATTTTCAAATTTATATAACCAGCTAATATAATCTTTGAAATCTAATGTATTATGCATTACTTACTTCTCCTTTTCAATCATCTCTTCATACAATCTAAAAAATACTCCAATCTCTCCTTATCACTTTCAATTAAACATCTTAAGCATTTATCTTAAATAATATACTATATTAATTATAACTTGTATATATAAAGAAAAAATTAATATTAAATTTTATTGGATAGGTAAATCAGAATATAGTAGTGAATATTTTATGAAATTAGTAATCGATGACTTTAGCTTATCTTCTTCAAAAGTGGAGTTTTAGATTCCCTCTCTATTTAGGCAAGAGTAAATTAATACTCTGCCCCATTTATCTCTACAGGCTTATTCTCTACGCCTAAAAGTTCGCAAGCTCTGGCTTTAATGTTGCCGATTGTGAAGCCGAATTTTTCGAATAGTAGGTTTGCTGGTGCGGATGCTCCGAAGCTTTCCATTCCTAGTACATCGTCGGCGTATTTGTAGTATTCTAAGCCTCTTGCTGCTTCTACTGCTAGTACTTTTGTATCTGGGTTGATTACTTGAGTTTTATACTCTTTGTCTTGTTCGTCAAATAGGTCAAAACATGGCACAGATACAACATTTGCTTTTACACCCATTTTATCTAAATAACAAGCTGCGTTAAGCGATGGCATAAGTTCGCTTCCGCTTGCCATAATTGTTAGTGTTGCACCCTCTCTTTTTTTAACCATATAAGCACCACGACTAACATCTCCAAAATCTCTTGTTGGTTTAAGTGTTTTTAACTTTTGGCGACTTAAAACAAATGCATTTGGTGCATCTATTTTAAGAGCTGTTTTCCAAGCTTCGATATTTTCTGTAGCATCGGCAGGACGCCATACATAGAAGTTTGGCATAGCTCTAAATTGGCTAAGTTGCTCTATCGGTTCGTGCGTTGGACCATCTTCGCCAACTCCGATACTATCGTGTGTCCATACAAAGTAGTTTTTAATTTTAGTTAAAGCTGCTACTCTTGTTGCACCTTTCATATAATCACTAAATACAAAGAATGTTGCGTTAAATGGAATTATTGTACCATATAGTGCCATTGCGTTTGTAATTGCTGCCATTGCGTGTTCTCTAATTCCAAAGTGAATATTTTTACCCTTTGGAAAATCGCCCATATCTTTAAGTTCTGTCTTGTTAGATGGTGCTAAATCTGCACTTCCACCAATAAATCCTGGTAGAGCTTTAGAGATTGCATTTAAAATTTTACCATTACTATCACGAGTTGCCATCTCTGCTGTGTCACTAAAGTCTGGCCACTCAATTTTGTTAAAGTCTGGGTTTAAAAGTGCATTTAAAGCTTCGTTTTGCTCTGGTAGTGGAGCTTGTTTTAATAAATGCTTCCAAGCTCTCTCCTCTTCGTCACCCTTTTCAATGGCAACTCTAAACTCTGCTAAAACATCTTCTGGTATATAGAATTTCTTCTTAGAATCAAAGCCCTCTTTCTCTTTTGCCTCTTCTATAATTTTTTCGCCAAGAGGTGCACCGTGAGTTTCGTGGCTACCCTCTAACTCCATAGCTCCACGACCAATAATTGTATTTGCAATTATAATCGTAGGTTTTGTTGCACTCTTTACACTATTTAGTGCCTCTTCAATCTCATCTGGGCAGTGTCCGTTTATCTTTAATACATTCCAATCTTGTGCTTTAAATCTTGCCTCTACATCTTCGCTCCAAGCTACTGATGTATCACCCTCGATTGTAATGTGGTTGCTATCGTAAATTAGCACTAAATCTTTAAGTTTTAATCTACCCGCAAGCGAACAAGCTTCGTAGCTAATGCCCTCTTGCAAGTCGCCATCGCCACAAAAACAATATACTTTATGGTCTATAAATTTACAAGTTTCACTATTTACTTTGTTTGCTGTGTACTCTTTTGCCATTGCAAAACCTACAGCATTTGCAACGCCCTGCCCTAATGGTCCTGTTGTAATTTCTACACCTGGTGTATGCCCATACTCTGGGTGTCCTGGTGTTTTAGAATCTAGCTGTCTAAACTCTTTTAAATCTTCTAAACTAACATCGTAACCCCAAAGATGAAGCAAAGAGTAAACAAGCGAAGATGCATGCCCACCAGAGAATACCAATCTATCTCTATTTATCCAACTTGGGTTTTTAGGGTTGTGCTTTAAATGGCGACTTAAAACAACAGCAATATCTGCTAAACCCATCGGTGCACCTGGGTGTCCGCTATTTGCTTTTTGTACCATATCAGCAGCTAAAAATCTAATGGTGTTAGCCATCTTTTTATGAAACTCTCTTGACATCGAAATCCTTTAATATAAGTGTAAACACAACCCCTCCGTAGAGGAGTTTAGTTTAGACTCTGTGTCTATGCAAATATTTATCTAAAAGTTCTTTTAGAGCACTTTGTAGTTTTGGCTCGAAACTTTTAAAATCTTCTTCGATTTTACTTGCTAAATTATTAGCATAAGCTACCGACTCTTCTAACCCAAGCAGATTAATAAAGCTATTTTTATCTTCATCATTACCAGTTGGTTTGCCAGCCTCCTCAGCACTTAAAGTTACATCTATAATATCATCTTGCACTTGAAAAAGCAGCCCTAAATCTAAACCAAATTGATAGAGTCTATCTTTAACTTTACTATCTAACCCAACGATTACAGCCCCCATAACTAAAGAGGCAGCTATTAATTTAGCAGTTTTATTTAAGTGTAAAATCTCTACCTGCTCTAAAGTTAAAAGCTTGTTTTCATAAGCTAAATCTATAGCTTGTCCAAATACCATACCACCAAGTCCACCATTTTTAGCGAGTATTTTTACCAACTCAATCTTAACATCATCTCTAAAACTAGCAGTAGATATTAACTCAAAAGCGTGAGTATTAAAAGCATCACCAATTAAAACAGCTGTAGCTTCATCATAAATCGTGTGTAGTGTTTTTATACCCCTACGAAGTGGAGAATCATCCATAGCTGGTAAATCATCGTGAATTAAAGAGTAGGTATGAAAAAGCTCGACTGCTAAAGCCACTTGATAACTAGACTCAAGCAGTAGTGGCTCGTAAGTTTTAACAATAGATAGCAAAAGCTTAGGTCTAAAAAGCTTGCCACTAGCAGACATAATATGCTTAATCGCAATATTATAATCTTTATAAAATGTATCTATTTGTGGAATATTACTATTTAAGTAATCTTCAAAAGTTTGCATAAAGGCTCTTTGGCTATTTAATTTTTCAAATTATATCAAATAAAGGTAAAATACTTCTATTTTATTCCCACAAATTTAGCAATCTCTTTAATAATTTGTTTCTCATCTTTATCTTTTACATCTACAATTAAATCTGCAACTTTTTTATAAGCTTTTTTGCGTTCTTTATATAAAGCTTTTGCTTTTTTCAAATCTTGAAACAGTGGTCGTTTAGCTAGCTTAGATTCAGCATTTTTTGCTGTACTTAATCTATTATATATCCACTCAAAAGGAGCATCTAAATATACAACTTTACCTATTTTATTGATATTATCTACTTTATAAAATCCACCACCACAACTAATAAGTGTACCTTTTACCGATTTCTCTAGCCACTTTGCAGTATCTTGCTCTAAAGCTCTAAAGTAATCTTCGCCAAATTTTTCAAATATTTTAGGGATTCGTCTATTCTCTTTAGACTCAATTAAGTCGTCAGTATCTATATTATAAATACCATACTCTCTTGCAAAAGCTCTTGCAATCGTACCTTTTCCAACACCCATAAAACCAATTAATAAAATATTCTCTTTCATAATTCTCTTTTTTAGGTAAATTATACAATACAGTTATTAAATATTAGGGATAAAACATAGAGATATTGGTAGTAGATATAGACACAACTTAATAATTGTGTCTATAAATATGTAAAATGTTCTTTTAAGTCTATGCGTAAATAGACTCTTTTTTTGCTTCTATAGCTAGCAAACCATAAAAAAGAGCTCTATACTTTCTTCTGTTTGAAGTTCCTAACTTCACGCATACTCTCTGAATCATTTCATCAAGTGTACTGTTATCATCTTCTAATCCTAATTTCTTTTTTAAATAGTTATTTCTTATTCTATCTAATTCACTCTTGTCGCCACAAGCTACAATCTCTGTATCTGCTCTATAAATAGCAGGCCCTAAAGATTTAGCTATATTTGCAATATACTCATCACTTAAACCTAAATTTAATTTTTTAGATTCCTCTTGATATAATTTGATTTTATCGTCAAGCTTGCTCATTTTAACGCTCCTTTTTATATTCTATATTTTTGATTATAGCATTAATAAGTAGGAAAAATCAATATAAATGACAAATTGGAAGTTTTTTCTAGTAAAATTACTATTACAGCAATTAAATTAACATAATAAAGAC
>WFYP01000059.1 GCA_015490055.1 Nitratifractor sp. | reverse complement strand
GTTAGAAGCAATTAAAAAAGAGTTAAAAAAGTTAGTCAAAAAAAAGTTTGGCGGAAGTTTAGCTATAAGAATGGTAGATAGTGGTAGTTGCAATGTATAATACCCCAAGAAATAAGACAAAATAAAATTCAAAGATAACAAAGAAGCAAATGAGATTATCCGTAACTGGCTTAGAAACAGAAATACCATCGAATTTCTTGGGCTATGGGAGCAACTTAACAATGAAGATTTTAAACCCATCGAATTCGACGGGTTTAGAAAAAAGGCAGGGCTGAACAGTTTTACGATGAGTCCAAGTAAATGGATTAACACCACCAATGCCATAGGCATTGTAAGTAAGTCAGGCAGATACGGTGGAACTTATGCTCATCCAGATATTGCCTTTGAGTTTGCAGCATGGATTTCTGTAGAGTTTAAACTCTACCTCATTAAAGAGTTTCATTATAATACCCCAAGAAATAAGACAAAATAGAATTTAAAGAAGTTCATAAAAATATGCTAAAATCATAAAATAGAAAGGGGATAAAAAGATGAGTAAGAAAAGAACAAGTTACAGTAGTGAATTTAAAGTTAAATTAGTATTAGAAGTGTTGAAAAATGAGAAGCCATTGGCACAAATAGCAAGTGAGCATAATATACTTTCTAAAAATCTACAAAACTGGAAAAAGCAGTTTTTGGATAATGCAGAAATTGCAATGGAGCCATCTAAAGTAGTAAAAGAGTATAAAGAGCAAATTAAAGATTTAGAGATAAAAGTAGATAAATATGCAAAGACAGTTGGGAAATTAACAGTAGAGAGGGATTGGGCAGTGGAAAAGCTAAAGAGCTTGGACTTATCGACTAAAAGAGCGATACTTCGAATCCAAGCTCAAGATAGTACCAAAGAGGTATCGCCAACATTTTCAAGACAGCATCAACTACTAGGTATTAGTAGAAGCTATAACTACTACACACCAGTAATAAATAAAACAAAAGAGAGTATCAAACAGCGGATACTAGAGATAGCAGAAGATGAATTTATGGCTATATATGGAGAAAAGAAAGTTTATAGACAATTATTAGAAGAGGGGTATAGAGTAAGCCTAAATACAGTTTCAAAATATCGAAGAGAACTTGGAATTAAGGCAATATTAGCAGTTAAACCAATATCTGTAACAGTAGCAGATGAGAGCCATCCTAAATATCCATATGTGCTAAAAGATATAGAGATAGATAGAGCAAATAAAGTATGGAGTACAGATATAACATATATTAAAATAAATGGAGGGATAGTATATCTAGCAGCTATTATAGATTGGTACTCTAAAGCTGTACTTAGCTGGAGAATATCTAATACTATGGATACAGACTTCGTAATGGATGTATTAAATGAAGCACTTAGTAAGTATCCTAAGCCAGAAGTCTTCAATACCGATCAAGGTAGTCAATATACAAGCTATATACATACTCAAACTTTAAAAGATAATGGTATAGAGATATCTATGGATGGTAAAGGTAGAGCTACTGACAATATAGCAATAGAGAGATTCTGGAGAAGTGCAAAGTGTGAAAGGATTTATTTAAATGAGTATAATACAATTAATGAATTAAAACAAGATGTCAAGAGCTATATTGACTTCTATAACTATTATAGATTTCATCAAACTCTAAATTATAAAAGACCGATGGAGGTTTATGATGAGAGTAGATACAAAAGAGTTGTTTGTGATACATCTAATATTCTAAACAACTCTGGTACGATGTTACAAAAAGCATCATAATGCAAAGGGAATTAAAAAATATTGGAGGTTGTCTTGACTTTTGGGGTAGAAAATTATAATCATATGGAAATGCTCAGGCATTATAACCACTGCATCTAATTTATGGTGGTACTTTTTAATACTCAAAGCAAAACTTTTTCGTAACAAATCGATATTATCAATTAAAATAGGTTCTCGATTTTCAGTAACGACGGTTAAAAAATAGCTATAACCATCTTTAAATACACGCCTATATTTTGCCATTTTGTACCTCTTTTTTGTGTGGTGAGGGCACTGCACCCTACATTCTAATTTATCAACCGTAGGGTGCGGTGCCCTCACCGCACCTAAGCCAAAAACACATCAAACCAAAACCTGTCTCTTAT
>WFYP01000058.1 GCA_015490055.1 Nitratifractor sp. | reverse complement strand
TACTATTTTTACATAGTAAATTTAAGTGCTTAGAAGATGAAACTTAGCAGATTTTTACTCTGCTTAGGTTCTTTTACAACTTATTGTTAAGATGCTATTGTCTTTTTTGCAATTTTTCCTTTTTTAAGCTATCTTTTATAGGATGGCTTTTATAAATTTTTTTTAAATATATTAGCAATTAATTCTGGATTACCATCATGTGATATTTGATTACCAGCACCTCTTGTTATATTATTACTTAAAACAGTCTCTACAACATTTGGACCAAGTTCTATACTTGAAGTAGTAGTATTGTAGATATGATTAAAATTTATAGTAATTCTTTTCATTTTGTTTCCAGCCCAAGCATCAATCCCTTTTTCTCCACCTAAAATAGTATTATTAGAAATATCTAATATATCTACATCAGATACTTTTATAGCTATTTTACAATTATCAAAAGAGTTATTCGAGATATTAACAAGTGATGCCTGTTCTCGCACAAAAATACCATTAACATCTTTAAAAGTGTTTCCTGTAACTGTTACATTTTTAGCAGTAACGCCTAGATAATTATGAATATGAATAGCAATTCCACCACTTGAATTATAGATATTATTGCCTATAATTGTATTTCCTGTAATCGTACAATTTGAGCCACCTGGAATATCTAAACCATATCCAGTATTGGTTTGATGATTTGGATTTGTACCAACTTTATAAAGTAGATTTCCAACAATAGATATATCTTCTGTTGTATGTGTTCCCACAAAAGAGTCATAACATCCTTTTACTATATTGTTATGAAATTTAAAACCTCTTGATAAAGGTGGCATATCTCCATCATTTGTCTCTGTACTACTAAAGCAGTTTCCCCCCATATTTTCAAAATATGAATTTTCAACAGATGTATCAAATCCATTCCATGCACAAATACCTGTTCCTGGTACTTTAGACATCTTTATATTATTTACAGAACTGTTATAACATCCATAAAAGATAATTCCTCCAACATTAAAATATTGCTTATCATTTTCATCTCTATCGTGCCAAACATTATCGAAAACAGTACTAATATTAATATCTCTAACTGTTATATTTTTACAATCATGAAATCTCATTACATACTCTCGAAGAGAAGATAAAATTCCACCATTTCCTATAATTGTAATATTTTCTAAATTCTTTAAGCTTATTGATTTATTACTACACTTATATATCTGTTTAAGTTCAATAGTATCTCCACTTTTAATAGCCTTAGAGAGTGTAGTAAATTCTGAACTATTATCATCTTTTTCTTTACTTATTCCAAACCACTCAGCATTAATTGCTCCATCATATTGCCTTACCCAACCATTAAAAATAGTTCCCCCATTATTAATGTCTGATTTATCCTTATCATATATAAAAACTCCACCTCTATCTATATCTTTAACAATAACTGTATCAGATGCATTTTTTAAATTATCTGTTAACTCATCTACTGTATCGACAACTACACACAACCAATTTGTCATACCTCTTGCTTGAAGTGCTGTTGGAATAGTTGCCATTCCTACAGCCCCTGCAATAGCTGTCCCTTTTAAAAAGCTTCTTCTATCTTTTTTCATTTATTCTTCCTTAATTTATTAGAATATTATATCTGATATTTATTTAAAAATATTAATTATGCTATAATAAAAACAAAAATGCAAAAAAAATAGATAAAAACAACACTATATATTTTGAAAAAAATTATCCATACTACTCAAAAAAAGAGAACTCTAAACTTTTTAAAGCCACATTAGGAGTAGGAGGAAACATCGGCGATGTTAGACGACGCTTTAACCATCTTTTTGTCTATCTTCAAAAATCACCCTTTTTAGAGATAGTTGAAACTTCACCAATTCTTAAAAATCCACCTTTTGGCTACCTTGAACAAGATGATTTCTATAATGCATTAATAATTGTGAAAACTTGTTTAAGACCTAAAGCACTTTTACGCTATATTTTGCGAGTAGAAAAAAAATTTGGAAGAAAACGCTCTTTTGCTGATGCTCCTCGTACTTTGGATATTGATATGATATTTTATGAAGATGTAGAGATGAAAAGTAGAGAATTAACTCTGCCTCACCCATCTTGGGCAAGTCGTAGCTCTGTAGTAATTCCTTTAAGCTATCTAAAAACATAAGAGAGACAATGGTAAAAAATGGTGATGATAAACTTTTAACTGTTGAAGATATTCGTTCACTTAGAGCTGAAATTTCGCTTATGCATAGCTCTTTAGCTAAAGATGTAGTTGGACATGCACCACTTGTTAAAAAAGTTGTTGAACGATTTGTAAAGCGTGGACTTCAACGAGAGTGGGTAGAGAAGCTATTAGCTACTCTAGTTGGTTCAGAGGTTGAAGATGATGAAGCAATACTTATTGCCTATGTTTTAGAAGAGTTAGATATGCTACTTAATGTTGAAGAGGAGTCTCAAGAGCTTGAAAAGACCATACATATTATTGTAGGTGGAACAGGAATTGGTAAGACCTCTTTAATAGGTAAATTGGCTACACGTTATACTTATGTTTTAAAAAAATCACATAAGGCTGTTTTTTTAAATCTTGACCACCACAAAGTTGGTGCTGTTGAGCAGTTGAAGAACTATGCTGATGCGATGGATATTCCATTGATAACGTTAGATGATTTTTTAGAAAATGAGTATGATGTGGTCTTTGTAGACACAGCAGGTAACAAAGGTGATGATATTGAGGAGATAGAGAATTTTATTGAGCTTGTTGAGAATTGTATGGATTATAAGATTATTGTCTCTTTAGCACTCTCTGCTACCTCTAAAATACGTGATTTAGAAGCTATTAGTAAGGCTTTTGAGTGTTTACCTATTAAAAATTATATTTTGACCAAATTGGATGAGACGTGTGATTTATCAGATATGATAAATTTTTTGATAACAAAAAAAACACCTGTTTCTTATATTTCTACAGGACAAGAGATACCCGAAGACTTAATCGTTGCAAGTAAAGAGTATCTACTTAAAAAATTTATGGAAGATTAGAGAATAAAATGGAAAACAAAAAAATATTAGTCGGAATGAGTGGTGGAGTTGACTCTACAGTAACAGCTGTACTTTTACAAAAAGAGGGTTATGAAGTAACTGGTGTTTACATGAAACTTCATGAAAAAGAGGGTTACCATGAGAAAAATTATGCCAAAGCAAAAAGAGTAGGTGAATATTTAGGTATTGATGTTCACTTTCTTGATTTATCAGCTGATTTTAAAGATGAGGTATATGATTATTTTGTTGAGACCTATAAGCAGGGTTTAACTCCTAATCCTTGTGTGATGTGTAACAGAACTATAAAATTTGGAAAAATGGTAGAGTTTGCAGACTCTTTAGGCATAGAAAAAGTAGCTACTGGACACTATCTTAACTGTGATGGAGAGTTTTTTTATACAGCTAAAGATGACTCTAAAGACCAGAGTTATTTTGTAGCACAAGTTAAAAAAGAGGTGCTTCCTCGTCTAATGTTTCCTTTGGGTTCATGGATTAAAGATGATGTAAAAGAGTTTGCCTCTAAGATTGAACCTCTTAAGGATTTTGCTACTCAAAAAGAGAGTTCTGAAATTTGTTTTGTAGAGAATGACTATACAGAGATTTTAGAAAAACACATGAATATAGATTTAGCAGGTGAGACAGTAAATGAAAAGGGTGAAGTG
>WFYP01000057.1 GCA_015490055.1 Nitratifractor sp. | reverse complement strand
ATATCTTACTTGCAAAGAAAGCTACAAATTGGTTATAATAGAGCTGCAAATATTGTTGAACAGTTAGAGAAGATGGGCGTGCTAAGTGCACCAAATAATAAAGGTAATCGAGAGATATTAATTTAGAAGAATACAGATGGCATATTTTAATAACTGAAGTTACGCACTATATACAATATTTAACAAATCAAAAAAGTAACAGATATGAAAGAACAAATTTTCTCTCCTAGCCGAAGCCAAGAGTGATAATTTTTATTTTATAGGTGTTGCTTTTTTGTTTTGCCCTATGGATAGCACAAGAGGGCACTTGACTTTAAATACTTTTTAACGCAAGTTGGCTTTGGCTAGCTTTTATTAAAAACTATTCACATTAAGCACCCTCTTATGCTATTAAATGTTGTATATAGTGCGTAACTTCAGTTAATAATGCAAAAGTTGGCGATAAAGTTTATGGTTTAGTATTTGGTAGAGGTAAAATTGTAGAAGTTTTTGATGATAGCTTTTACTCTATTTTAATTGAATTTAAAAATGGCTATGAAGTACCATCATTGACATTAAGTTAAGAGTTTTACCCCCCCATAAAATGCATAAAGTTTAAAGCACAAAGCCAAAAGCTTGCCACCATGTCATTCCCGTGAAAACGGGAATCCACAGTTTAAATTGTCGAAAAAGAACTTTTTCAACTTTTAGGCAGTTAAACTTGTGTACTTCAACTTTCGTGGGAGTGACGAAGTGGCTAGCTTTAAGCTTTCGGCTTTGAGCTTAAAGCCAAGAAATGGATATAGAAACCTTAACTTAATGGCAATGCGATGGAATACCTGGTTGGGGTAATTTTAAAAAGCAGACAATGTTTTATAAAAACGATGTAGATTTAAGTAAAGCAGACTTTTCTCCGGTATTAAAAGTTTTGGATGCAAAAGAGATTATTAAATTAAGGGCACCTCTAAAAATAGGTGATACCCACAACATCTCTAGCTTTTCTCTAGGCTAGGCACTCTTTCGCAGTACTAGCTGGGCTAATTCAAGAAAGAGTAACAACGCATAGAGGAAAGCTAGAGATGCCCTTTGGGTGGACAATGCAAACGCAATCTTGCACAAGATATTTAAGTCGTCTTAGCTTCGGCTAGGACTCATAAATCTCTTGCACAATCTTACATTTGCATTGCCCATTGTGGGTATTACCTATTATTAGAGGTGCCCTTAAGAGAGAAAGATAGATTAGAGATACGATTACCTTCTGGTATTTGGAAAAATTATAAAAAAGCTGACCCAGAATATGTAGAGCAAATGCTAGAAGATGAGCAGTTACACCTTTTTAGAAAAGCTAAAAAAAGCAAAAAGAAAAGCATTAAAAATAAGAAAGAAGAGAGTAAGAAGAAAAACTCTAAAAAAAAGAAGAAAGATAAAAACAAGAAATAAATATTTAAGGGCACCTCTAACAATTTGCTCTATAATGGGGTAAATTGTAACAACTACTAAACTACGCTGTAACTATCCGATACATATATTAAATTACTTATATATAAGCAACAATAGGTGCTTTATTAAAATAGAACTTTTGATAATATTATTTATCAAATCATAATACAGGAGCTACTTATGGCATTAGTAGAAGATTATAAAAAGCATACAGCAGAGAGAGCAGAATTAGGCGTTCCGCCACTTCCATTAACTGCAGAGCAGACAGCTGAATTAGTAGAGTTACTAAAAGAGACACCAGTAAAAGAGGGGGAGTACCTTTTAGATTTATTAAAAAATCATGTACCAGCAGGTGTTGATGATGCAGCATATGTTAAAGCAGCATTTTTAAACGACATAGTACAAGGTAAAGCAATAAGCGAAGTTATAAGCAAATTAGATGCAATTAAAATTTTAGGTCAAATGCTAGGTGGCTATAATGTAGGTCCATTAGTAGATGCACTTAAGCTTGATGATAAAGAGTTAGCACAAGCAGCAGCAGATGAGTTAAAAAACACTATCTTAGTTTACGATGCATTTAACGATGTTAAAACTCTTATGGATGAGGGTAATGAATACGCTAAGCAAGTTATCGAGTCTTGGGCAAATGCGGAGTGGTTTACAAACAAGCCAGAGCTAGAAGAAGAGATTGTAGTAACTGTATATAAAGTTCCAGGCGAGACAAATACAGACGACTTAAGCCCAGCTAGCGAAGCATTTACTAGAGCAGATATTCCACTACACGCAAACTCATTCTTACAAGCAAGAATGGATAAGCCACTAGAGACTATGGCAGAACTTAAGAAAAAGGGTCATCCATTAGCATATGTTGGAGATGTTGTAGGAACTGGAAGTTCAAGAAAGTCTGGTATCAACTCTGTGCAGTGGCATATGGGTAGAGATATTCCAGGAATTCCAGGCAAAAGAACTGGTGGTGTTGTAATTGGTGATATTATTGCTCCAATTTTCTTTAACACAGCAGAAGATAGCGGATGTCTGCCTATTCAAGCACCAGTTTCAGAATTAGAGACTGGCGATGTTATTACAATTAAACCATACGAAGGTGTAATCGAAAAAGATGGTAAAGTAGTTAGCGAATTTAAACTACAACCAAACACTCTACCAGATGAGATGAGAGCAGGCGGTAGAATTCCTCTAATTATCGGTAAAGGTTTAACAGCAAAAGCTAGAGAGGCGTTAAAACTTCCTCCAACAGATATATTTATGCAACCAGAGCAACCAGAAGGTAGCAAAGGTGGTTATACACTAGCTCAAAAAATGGTTGGTAAAGCGTGCGGTATGGAGGGTGTTAGACCTGGTATGTACTGCGAGCCTGTATGTACGACTGTAGGTAGCCAAGATACAACAGGTGCCATGACAAGAGACGAAATTAAAGAGCTTGCAGCTCTAAGCTTTGGTGCAGATTTTGTTCTTCAGTCGTTCTGCCATACAGCAGCTTATCCAAAGCCAGCAGATATTGAGCTTCAGCACACTCTTCCAAAATTCTGGACAGAGAGAAAAGGTTTTGTACTTCGCCCAGGCGATGGTGTTATCCACAGTTGGCTAAATAGAATGTGCCTTCCAGATACAGTAGGAACAGGTGGAGATAGCCATACAAGATTCCCAATAGGTATTAGCTTCCCAGCTGGTTCAGGGCTTGTTGCATTTGCAGCGGTTACAGGTATGATGCCGTTAAGTATGCCAGAGTCAGTTCTTGTTAGATTTAAAGGCGAAATGCAACCAGGTATCGTACTAAGAGACTTAGTAAATGCTATTCCATACCAAGCTATTAAAGATGGTCTTTTAACTGTAGAGAAAAAGGGTAAGAAAAATATTTTTGCAGGTCGTGTTTTAGAAATCGAAGGATTAGAAGACCTTAAGTGCGAGCAAGCGTTTGAACTTTCAGATGCAAGTGCCGAAAGAAGTGCAGCAGCTTGTACAGTTAAGCTAAACAAAGAGCCAATTATTGAGTACCTAGAGTCAAATATTGTACTTATAGAAGAGTTAATTGCACAAGGTTACGAAGATAAAGCAACGCTACAAAGAAGAGCTGACAAAATGAGAGAGTGGATTAAAAACCCAGAGCTTTTAGAAGCAGATAAAGATGCAGAGTATGCAGCTGTTATCGAAATTGACTTAAACGAAATTAAAGAGCCAATTTTAGCTTGTCCAAACGACCCAGACGATGTTAAAAAACTTAGCGAAATTCACGAAGCTGGCTTAAAAACAGATATCGACGAAGTATTCGTAGGAAGCTGTATGACAAACATCGGTCTTTTCCGTGCACTTGGCGAAGTACTAAAAGGCGAAGGTAAAGTACCTACTAAACTATGGGTTTGTCCTCCTACAAAGATGGATCAAAAAACTCTACAAGAAGAGGGATACTACTCAATATTTGGAGCAGCAGGAGCTAGAACAGAGATTCCAGGATGTTCACTATGTATGGGTAATCAAGCATCTGTTGATGAGGGTGCATATGTATTCTCTACAAGTACAAGAAACTTTGATAACAGACTTGGTAAAAACTCTCAAGTATATTTAGGCTCTGCCGAGTTAGCAGCAGTTGTTGCACTTAAAGGTAGAATTCCAACAGCCGAGGAGTATATGGAGCTAGTAACATCTAAAATCAAACCAGAGAAATTTGACGATGTTTACAGATACCTAAACTTCAACAAAGTATCTAAAGATAATTTAGAGGCAATGGTTAGCTAACTGCTAACCCATAGTGTGCGGTATCCTTACCGTACAAAACTATCAACTATTAACTATCTACTATCCACCACAAACCAGAACATTATGCTATAGGGCACCTCTAAAAATAGGTGATACCCACAACATCTCTAGCTTTTCTCTAGGCTAGGCACTCTTTCGCAGTCCTAGCCAAAGCTAAGTCAAGAAAGAGTAACGACGCATAGAGGAAAGCTAGAGATGCCCTTTGGGTGGACAATGCAAACGCAATCTTGCACAAGATATTTAAGTCGTCTTAGCTTTGGCTAAGACTCATAAATCTCTTACACAATCTTACATTTGCATTGCCCATTGTGGGTATTACCTATTATTAGAGGTGCCCTATAATTAAAATAACCCAATAAAGGCACTAACTAAATGTTTCTACACATAGATATAGACTGTTTTTTCATCTCAGCCGAGAGAAGCATAAACCCAAAACTATTAAATCGCCCAGCAGCTGTTGGTAGCCGTAGCAACTTGGAGATTTTTAGCAAAGAGAGACGAAACATAAAACTTATAGATATAAACAGCGGTGCATTCGTAACACCAGTTTTTCACAGTGATTTTAACAGAACATTCAAAAACTACTTTATAGATAAAATAGATAACAGAGAAAAAATTAGAGGTATAATAACAACATCTAGCTACGAAGCAAGAGCATATGGCGTAAAAACAGGAATGCCTATAGCCCAAGCCTTGCAGCTATGCCCCAATATGGTTGTAGTGCCATCTAACTATCCGCTCTATCACAAACTATCCAAATCTATCTACATATTTCTAAAGCGAAAAATTCCACAATTAGAGCAATACAGCATAGACGAATTCTTCGGCTCTGTATATGGCTGGATAGACGAAGCAAATATAGAAGATTTTGCAAAAGAGCTAAAACAAGAGATATACGATACATTTAAAATCCCAGTATCAATAGGCATAGCAGATGCAAAATATATTGCCAAACTAGCCACAAACGAAGCAAAACCATTTGGCGTATGTTATGTAAAAAACCACCACGAATTTATAAAAAACATCCCCATAGAAAAATTCGCAGGCATAGGCAAAGGCTTTAGCAAAAAACTACACGCATACGGAATAAAAACACTAGGCGACATTTGCAAAAACAGAGAACTCCTACACCGCTGGAAACTACCAGGTATAGAACTGTACAACAGAGTCTGCACCCAAAACAGCGGAGAGATAACCAAAAAAGAGCCAAAAAAATCCATAGGCTTAAGCCGAACATTCGACGCCATATATGACTACAACGAAATAAAACGCCGAGTAATAATAATGGCAAGACACATAGCCTACATGATAAATAAAGCCCAAGTAAACCCCATAAGATTCGAGCTAAAAATAAACTACAACGACGGAAGCAAACAAAAAGCAGGCATAAAAACCGACCGAGCCTTCAGCGAACACCTTCTAAAAGAGTCTTTAGCTCAACTTCTAAAAGAGATATGGCAAGAAAGAAAAGGAGTAATCAAACTAAGAGTATCAGTATCCAGCTTCACCAAAAACAAAAAACAGACCCTATCCCTACTAAATATAGACCAAGACCAAAAACAAAAAAACCTAGACTCCGCAATATCTAAATTAAGAAGCGATTTCGGAATTGATATATTGAAGAGTGGGAATGAGATATAACTTAACAAAAAAAGATATTATTTTTAATAATACAATAGAACAAAATAAAGTTCTAAAAAGATATATAAAAGTAAAAATATTATAGTATAATAAAATATTTTATACAACTAAAATTTTAGGATATTATAATGCCCATAAACACCATCTCTCTAAGAGAGAAAAAACAAGCCACACTCAAACTAAAAATCCTCGACAGTTTTGATGAAAAGCTTAAAACAAAAGCCTTAGCAGATATATCGGTCAAAGAGATAGCCAAAGAGCTTGATATTTCAGAGATGACCTTTTTTAACTACTTTGGGAGTAAAAAAGAGGTGCTTATTTACTTTATAGAGCTTTGGAGTTTGGAGATGCAACTTCTGATTGAAGGGCTTGAACCTCTGACGGCTATCTATCGTATATTTAAAGAGACGGCTAAAACTATAGAAAAAAATCCAAATCTTTTTATGGAGATAGTAGCTTCAATGGCACTTAATGGAATGCATAAAAAAGATATTGTTATTAGTAAAGCCGAGAGAATTTTACGATTTGGAGAGGATTGCCCTTATGAGGTTGGAGGTTTTAAAGATTTAATGATGCCACTTGTGTCAAAACTAGATGTAGATAAAGAGAAACAAGAGCATATTTATACAGCACTATTTAATACATGTTTTGCAACACCTCTTTTAATAAATTGCCCTGAATTTGGGAGTTTAGAGAGAAAATATTTTGAACAAATAGAAGATATTTTAAAAGGTATAAAATGAACTTCTTAGCTAATAAAAAAATAGTACTATTTTTTGCAATAACAACAGCAATTATGGCATTTATTGTTATGGCACTGTTTGACCCCTTAGTAGATGGAAAAAATGGCTTAGATGTAATAGCTTTACAACTCTCCTTTAGTAAAGATGTAGGAGCAAATATTGTATCTAGATGGAATATAGAGGCTTTTAAAAAATGGATAGTATTAGATTATCTCTATGCCTTAAACTATATGTTTTTTTTCGCTTCGTTAATTTTATGGCTTGAGAAAAGCAAAGGAATACAGCATAGTATATACCCTTATATCGCTATATCTGCAGGAGTATTTGATTGGATAGAAAATAGTTTAGAGCTTTGGTTTCTAAGAGATATAGAGAGCTTCTCATCAACACTATTTTTTATACACTCAATATTTTCATCTTTAAAATGGTTAGCACTTCCTGTAATTTTATGGCGAATAATTCAACTATATAGAGTTAAGAGAGTTTAAATGTATAATAGCCAATACTGCCAACTCAGGCACTTAAAAGAGCAAAATGCAATTCTTTGCAGGTGGAAAGCACCATGCAAAGGATATGACTACCGCAACCCTTTTAAATTTGCAATGGACAAGATAAAAAAGCTACAAATTAGCACATGGATAACCGATACAACCAACGGCTTTGAGAGTGAAGAGGCAGATACTAAGTGGCTTTTAGAGGAGTTTGTACCTAGTATGATAAGTAGTAACATTGAAAAAGTTATATTTATCATAGCTAACGATAGCCCTTTAATATATGAGATTAAAACTCAGCAGGTGGCTTTGAGTCGGTATTTTAAGGTAGAGCTGGTGGATAATTTAGATAATATTGGTTAAAGGTAAACATATGAAAATAGATAGTCAAAAAGAGTGGAATTTTAATTTTGGTATTTATGCAAACGACGACTCTTTAATAAAGGATAAAAAGTGCGAAGAGCTGATGGAGCTAATTGTTAAGTGGGCAGAAGAGAACAATTTTAGTGTAGGTGGTAGATTTATACCTTATAATGAAAAGGACATTTGTGATGAAAACTTATAAAGAAAAATTTATCGTCAGCAAAGCCGATTGCATATCGGCAATAGATAGTAGCTTACCATCTGTACTTGGCACTTATACAATTGTTAAATGGATGGAGATTACAAGTGCTAAATGTATTAACCAATCTTTAGACTTAAACAAATATATTACTGTTGGCAAACAAATCTCCATAGAGCACATTTCAATGGTAAAACAGAGTAAGAAAGTGGAGATAGTGGCTAACATCATCAAGGAAGAGAATCGAGCTGTATTTTTTGAAATAAAAGCACTTTGTGATAGTAAAGTTATAGCTACTGCTACACACAAGCGAACCAAAATACCACTAAAATTATTAAAGAGATTAACATGAGCCAAATTATACTACTAAGACACGCAAAAGTTATTATCGATAACCCAAAAATTTACAGTAACCAAATGCACGAGTTTATAGAGAGATATAACACTATACCAATAGAAGATACAGAACCTCCTAGTATGGTAGCTAAGTTAGTAGATAGTGCTAATATAGTAGTTGCTAGTAAGCTTTCAAGAACAGTTCAGACGCTGAGCTTATTTAATAAAAAGCCCAATTTGAGTAGTGAAATTTTTAATGAAGCCCAGCTACCTTATAGCAATAGAAGATTTTTTAAGCTACCAGATAAGGTATGGGCACCTATTTTTAGAGTGGCGTGGCTATTTGGTTATAAAAACAACAGTGAATCTTTTTCAGAGGCAAAACAGAGGGCAGAGCTTGGGGCAGATATACTTATAGAGTTTGCTAATGATAATAGAGTAGTGCTTCTCGTTGGACATGGTATAATGAATCGATTAATTGCAAAGGCTCTTCTAAAAAAAGGAGCAGTAATAAAAGAGAAAACAGGCGATGGCAATTTAGCTTACAGCATATTGGAGATAAACTTATTAATATACTCAATTACATAAAAGTAAACAAACAGATAGCAACAGCAGGGCAACCAACAAAAGATGAGTTTAAACTTCTTGTTAAGAAGGGTTTTGAAGTGGTTATAAACTTAGCTATGCACAATAAAGGAGCATTAAAAAAAGAGGATAAGATAGTCTCAAAACTTGGAATGATATATATTCATATTCCAATAACTTGGAAAGCACCAGAGGTCGATAGATTAGAGCTATTTTTAAAAATTTTAGAGAGTCTAGAGAAAGAGAATAAAAAGATTTTTATCCACTGTATTAAAAACTATAGAGCCTCTGTTTTTATGCATATCTATAAAAAGTTTGTATGGGGAAAAGATACAAAATTTATTGCTCCTGCTGAGTATAAGCCAAATAAAACTTGGAAAAAGATTTTGAATATGGATTTAAATTCTAAAAGAAATTGAGGTTAAGGCTTTTTGGCAGAAAATGTTCGATAAAGAAAAACTTATGTACTATATGTAACTTTACTAAATTAAGGATAAAGGATTAATACTAGAAGTCGCTAAAATAGATGACTTTGAAGCATCTTTCAAAGTAATATGTAAAGTTATCTCAAGCATAAAAGAGAACATCTACTACAAGATTAGCAAATATAAGAATAAATGAGTTAAAAATAAAAAATATGATTGCTTATAAAAAAGTAGTTATAGTTGAAAAATAAGTATGATTATAAAATGTAAGAAAATAATAAGAAACGTCTCAAGACGGCGTCGACCTACGTTCCCACCAGCGTAGCCGGCAGTATTATCGGCGATGAGAAGCTTAACTTCCAGGTTCGGGATGGAGCTGGGTGTGACCTTCACTCTAGCGACACCGCCAAGAGAATTAAAAGCAATAGGGGTCTGAAGTTGTAAAATTAACTTGATAAAGTTAATTTTCAACCTCTGACCTCATTAAGGAGCAAATCCTCTAATGCACTTAATTCTCTTGGCTTTGAGAGTTTCGGGGTCTGGTGTTGAATGTTGACTCGTTAGAGTAAACATTAAATACCTGACCCCATTTAGATTAGTATTGTTAAGAGCCTAAGTTGTCAATGATAGATTGAGCATTGCCTACAATTAGCATACT
>WFYP01000056.1 GCA_015490055.1 Nitratifractor sp. | reverse complement strand
ACTCTTCTAATTTAGCAATAACCGCAGATAGTCGAATAATCTCTGGTCTTGTGCCAACTATTGTCATTACTTTTAACTTTTTTATCATATTACACCTCTAAATAGTATGTATCTGGATTACTGTCGTCATAATTCTCGTTTGCCCAAAGAAGAAGCACCAACTCATCACTGCCAATATTTTTAATATTATGCGTATATCCAGGTATCATCTCTACAATTTCTATTTTTTTATCACTAACTTTGTAGCTAACCTTTTCATTTGTAACAATATGTCTAAGCTCTATAATCGCTTCGCCTTTTACTACTAAAAACTTCTCATTTTTAGTATGGTGGTAATGTCCACCTCTTTTAATACCAGGAGCAGTAGTAGAAAGTGAAAACTGTCCGCTATCAATAGTTTTTAAGACTTCATAAAAGGTACCTCTGCTATCTTGATGCCCTTTTAACTCATAAGAAAATTTATCTGTAGGCAAAAAGCTTAAATATGTTGCATAAAGTGCCCGCTCAAAGCCCGAAGCCACATTT
Source organism: Nitratifractor sp. (assembly GCA_015490055.1). GTDB lineage: Bacteria > Campylobacterota > Campylobacteria > Campylobacterales > Sulfurovaceae > JAADEQ01. The sequence continues at coordinate 2,086 of WFYP01000056.1, read as the reverse complement.
GGAATAACTAAAGTCTCTCTATTTGCTTTAAACTTATAAAGCAACTCCTCTATCTCGCCTAAACTCTTTTGATATACAGGTTCTACCTTACAATATCCGCTATCATTACTATTTAACTTTTGAATAAACGATTTTACAACATCATCTATATAGACCAAACTTAATACTGTATCTCTACTGTTTACTTGTATCTCTAAATCATTTGCAATATTATAACACCAAGTCGCAATAACAGAGTTATAGTTTGGCTTCGACCATTTGCCAAAAACATTTGGCAGTCTATAGATATAAACTTTTGCTCCCATATCTTTTGCATACTCTAAAAGCAACTCTTCAGCTTTTAGTTTACTTTTGCCATAATCATTATCTAACTCCGCCTGAGTAGAAGACGACAACAGTATAGGAGTGTTTTTCTTTGCCTCTTTTAGTGTATCTGTAATAATTTGTGTTAAATTACTATTGCCCTCATAAAACTCTTCTACACTCTGCGGTCTATTTACACCAGCTAAATGAAATATAAAATCAACCTCTTGCACATAAGCTTTTAAAAGATTCAAAGAGTCCTTTTTACTAAAAAAATAAAGCTCTATGCTCTCATCTCTTTTTAAATGCTCGATTAAGTTTTTAGCAATAAAACCCTCTGAACCTGTTACTAATATTTTCATTAAATAACCCCAAACTCTTTTAAGTCATCTTGAATTTCATAAAGATTAAGTAGCATTTTCTTTAACTCATCTTCGTTAAGCCTATGCGTATTATGAGAGTGATACTCCCCAGCTTGCGTAACTACTTTCTCTCCGTTTTCAAAAAATTTACTATAGTTTAAATCTCTATTATCAGCAGGAATACGATAGTAATTTTCCATATCTATAGCCTTTACCATCTCTTCTCTTGTAAGAAGTGTCTCATAGAGTTTTTCTCCGTGGCGAGTACCTATAATTTTAACTTCGTGCTCTGGTTTACCTAACATATTTTTTAAAGTATTTGCCAAAAGCTCAATAGTCGCTGCTGGAGCTTTCTGAACAAATATATCACCATTTTTCCCATTTTCAAAAGCAAAAAGAACCAACTCTACAGCTTCATCTAAACTCATCATAAATCGTGTCATCTCAGGATTGGTTATAGTAATACTTTTATTCTCTCTTATCTGCTCGATAAATAATGGAATTACAGAACCACGACTCGCCATAACATTACCATAACGAGTACAAGCTATCATAGTTTCATTATCATCAAGATTACGACTCTTTGCAACAGCAACTCTCTCCATCATAGCTTTACTTACACCCATAGCATTTATAGGGTAAACTGCCTTATCTGTACTAAGCACAATAATCTTTTTTACCCCAGCATCAATCGCAGCATTCAAAACATTTTCGGTACCAATAATATTAGTCTGCACCGCCTGCATAGGATAAAACTCACAAGATGGCACTTGCTTTAAAGCCGCCGCATGAAATATATAATCAACCCCTCTAATCGCATCTTTTACAGAATTTACATCTCTAACATCCCCAAGATAAAATTTTAATTTAGAATTATTATACCTCTTACGCATATCATCTTGCTTCTTCTCATCCCGAGAAAATATACGAATCTCTTTAATATCCGTATCAAGAAATCGTCTCAAAACAGCATTACCAAACGAACCCGTCCCTCCGGTTATTAATAGTGTTTTATCTTTAAACATCTGTTTCTCCCTTTTTATTATTAGATATTTTTACTATCTTTTCACATAAAGTAATATATTTTTCTGCTCTTGTTCTTGCAGTTTCAAACTCTTTAAGCCTCTTTTTTCCTCTTTCTATAAGCTCTTGATATAACACTTTATTACTAAAAATTTTTTTAATCTTTTCTGCAATATCTTTTGGTTCTAAAGGATTAAAATATATAGCAGCATCTCTACAAACATCTTTTGCAAATGAATAATTTGATGTTAATATAGGTTTTTGCATTTTCATAGCTTCAGGATAAGATGCACTAAATACTTCTAGTAATGTTGGCAAAAACATTATATCGCATTGGTCATAAAGAGAGGGGCAAGATTTATGACTTACTGGTCCTAGATTTATTACTTGTTCTGGTT
>WFYP01000055.1 GCA_015490055.1 Nitratifractor sp. | reverse complement strand
CTTTTACTGCGACCACATTATTACGAAACTCTACCCTATTTGCTGTTAAAATAGAGTTTTTTGAACTTAAAGATTCTATTTTATCAGTTGTAATATTTGCTTCTTTAAGGTACCATTTTTTATCTACCTCTTCTGCTTTTTTTGCCTTTAATGTATGTTGCAATTTTGTAGAATTTATCTCATACTCTGTAAAGTCATTAATTTCACTACTTTTATTAACAACTTCTTGCCTTTTTTTGCTAGAATTACTATTTGAACTTATAAAATAAGGAATAATCAAAGCAGTCAAAATAGCCAATATTAAAATATACTCTACTCTGCGTCCCATAAACCTAAATATTCCTTATATAGCCCCTCTTGCTTTATTATAAGCTCTATCATCTCTCGCACAGCACCTTCACCACCTTCTGCTGATAATACACTATTTACACACTGTTTAATATATACTGATGCATTACTTGGTGCAAAAGATTGTTTAGCTCTTTTTAGCATAGAGTAGTCATTTAAATCATCGCCAATAGCTGCTACACTCTCCCAGCCAATGTTTAACTTTTTAAAAATCTCTTCAGCTTTAGTAGCTTTATCTTTTATATTTTGATAAAAGAACTCAATTCCAAGCTCTTTGGCTCTTCTCTCTACAATTTTAGACTCTCGCCCAGTAATTATCGCTACACTTCCACCAAGCCTAATCCAACTAGCAATAGCAAGCCCATCTTTTACACAAAAGCTTTTAAACTCTTCGCCACTATTGCTATATGTAATCTTACCATTAGTCATAGTGCCATCGACATCTAAAATAAGTAGTTTTATACTCACAATACACCTTTTGTACTTGGCACACCAATTCTATCGTTTTTAGCTACTGCTCGTCTTAGAGCAACTGCAAATGCCTTAAATGCCGCTTCTGCAATATGGTGTCTGTTTGTTCCTCTATTAAATGTTAAGTGCAAATTTAGTGGCATATTAAATGCTACCGATTTAAAAAACTCTTCTACAAGCTCTAAATCAAAATTAGAAATTGCACCACTATTTAGTGGCAAATCGTAAACTAAATATGCCCTGTTAGAGAGGTCAATATCGCAACTTATACTAGCTTCATCCATTACAACTGTAGCATTTCCGTATCTCTCTATCCCTTTAGCAGGATATATAGCCTCTCCTAAAGCCTGGCCCAAAACAATACCTACATCTTCTACACTATGGTGAGCATCTATATGCAAATCGCCCTTACACTCTACTTTTAAATCTATTAGCGAGTGTCTAGCAAAAGCATCTAGCATATGGTCAAAAAAACCAACACCTGTATTTATATCGCTTTTACCCTCACCATACAAATTTAACTCTACTCTAATTTGGGTCTCTTTTGTATCTCTACTCTTAACTACCATTAAAATCCCTTAATCTCTTATGATAAATCCGCCAGCTACGCTATTATCGTTAATAAAGTCTTGTGCTTCCTCTTTAGAACCAAAGCCCATTACCCAAACTCTATGAAGTGTAGCTTTAAAGTTAGCATCTCTTCCAGTTTTTATGATAACTCGCTTTCCACTACCTACCATTTTAGCATATTTTTCTTTAGTAGCTTGTGCATTAGCCAATACAGAGAATGCACCAACTTGAACACCAAAGTCGCTTAACTTAACTTTAGGAGCAGCTTTACCAGCTTTTGGCTTATAAACTTTACCAGCAAAACCAACAACTTCTAATTTTACATGACAAATACCCTTTTTATCAATACCAATCTCTTTACCTGTAGCATAAGAGCAATCTACCACTCTGCCGGCGACAAATGGTCCTCTATCATTTACTCTTGCTATTGTGCTTTTACCATTATCTAAGTTAGTAATTTTAACCATTGTATCCATTGGCCAAGTTTTATGTGCTACAGTCTTATCATACATATTGTATGTCTCACCATTACTTGTCTGATGCCCATGAAAATTAGGACCATACCAGCTAGCAATACCTGTCATTGTATCACCAACAGCTACATATGTTGGATGATATAATCTACCCTTAACTACATAATTTCTCATAGTAGCTCTATGTCTTGCAGGACTTGTATATCCACCATCTTTATATCTAATTGGTTTATTACCACTTCTAATTGTTTTATCTGTAGTATCTTCCAAATAACTATTATCACCTTCAATATAATATGGTTTCGATTGAAATGGATTCAAATTACTTACACTACATCCACTAACTATAAAAATAGAGATTATTAAAAAAATATATTTAATATTCATAAAGGCACCTTGATTTAATATCTGTTAACGTAAGTTAGCTTTGGCTAGCTTTTATTAAAAACTATTCACATTAAGCACCCTCTTGTGCTATTAAATGTTGTATATAGTGCGTAACTTCAGTTAATATTAAATAATTTTAACTAATTATGCCTTTAAACAGCCTTTTAGAGTTTTCTAAAGTAATATTTTTTAACTCAGTACTATCAATATTTCTAAGTTCTGCCATTTTACTTAAAACCAATTTGCAATATGCAGGTTCATTCCTTTTACCTCTGTATGGATGAGGCGTAAGATATGGGGCATCTGTTTCAATTAGTAATTTTTCCAATGGAATTTTAGGGTAAACATTAACAAGTTTTTTAGCGTTTTTAAAAGTCAATACTCCACCAATTCCAAAATAAAAGCCTCTATCTGCTAATTCTAAAAGCCCCTCATTTGCATTATAGCAATGCAGTACACCATCAACTTTTGCATACTCTTTTAAAATATTTTTAGAGTCTAAGCTAGCCTCTCGAATATGCACAATTAACGGTTTATTATACTTGTTTGCAAGCTCTATCTGGTCTATAAACACCTCTTTTTGCAAAGCTTTCTCTTGCTCTATCTCTTCTTGTGTATCTGGCAATCTATAGTAATCTAACCCACACTCTCCAACAGCTACACACTTTTTATGCTCTATAAATTGCTCTAAAAACTCTCTATCATAATTTTTAGCATCATAAGGGTGCACACCAACTGCAAAGTATATATCGTCATACTTTTCACTAAGCTCTACAGCACGCTCTAAAGTTTTAGGGTCAGCTCCAGGAATTATATACTGCTTAACCCCTGCCTCTTTAGCTCTCTCTAAAACCTCATCAAAATCTTCTATATATCTTTCATCATCCAAATGACAATGTGTATCTATAATCATAAACACCTCTTTATATAAAATTATTAGCAACTTTCTAGTCACAACAATTAACGGGCAGACACATAGGTCTGCCCCTACAACTTGCAGGCACTCCAACACCACTAAGCCTAGCTTACCACAACTGCCATCAAATAAAGCAAAATCTAGCTCAAACTACCAAAATAAACACTTAACCATAGCCATTCAAGCTAGATTTTTCGCATCCGCTCAGAATGACCGCCACACATCAACTATCAACAAAAAATCATTCCAAGATTTTTTTAGCAAAATCAAGAGCCTCTTTGTTATAACTCTCACCGCCAATTATTCTTGCTATCTCTTCTACTCTCTGCTCACTCTCTAGCACTTTAGCAACACTTCCGTTACTATCTTTTGTAACTAAAATATGTTGCTTAGCCTTAGAGCTTAGGTGTGGTTGGTGAGATATTGCAAAAATTTGGAAACTTTTAGATAGTTTACTTATCATATTGGCAATAGCTATCGATTCATCTCCACTAACATTTGCATCTATCTCATCTAAAATTATTACTCCACTTCCAACTGCTCCGCTAGCTCCAACAGTTAATAGTGCTAATCTGATTCTATTAAACTCACCACCACTTAACGACTCTACTTTGGTACTACCCATACTTAGAGTCACTTCGTCTATACCCAATTCGTAAAGCTCAACGCTATTAAAATTCAAGCTAGCACGAGGTAGCTTTAGCTCTTTTAAATACTTCTCTAACTCATCTTCTATCTCTTTAGAAGCTTTTACTCTCTTTTTACTGATAGCAGTAGCTTCTTTTCTAAGTTGCTTGTCTAATTTAGTAATATCAGCTTTTAGTTTTGTTACATCCTCTTCAATAGTTTCAAAACTTGCTAGCTCTACTTCTCGCTCTTTTAAATACTCTAAAGCCTCACCAATAGAGCCAAATCTTTTTATAAGAGCAGACAGCTCCTCTAGCCTATTTAAAACAGCCTCTATATCTGTATCGGCAAGCTCGTCGCTAAGCGTTGCTATATCTTCAAAATCGCTTCGTAGCTGGTTCATCGCATCGCTAAAGTAGCTACTATCTTTCTCTAACATTGTGAAAAGTTCGTAAATACTATCTTCAAAGCCAAAAATCTCTTCTGTTCTATTAGCAATTTCAGTAATTCTATCTAATTTAGAGAGCTGTTTTTTAACCACCAAAAGCTCTTCGTACTCGCCCTCTTGTGGATTTAAGCTCTTAATTTTATCTATCTCAAACTTTAAAAATTCTACCCTCTCATTTGTCTCTTTAACCCTGTTTAAAATCTCTTTTAACTCTGCCTCTTTAGCTCTATACGCACTATACTTCTCTCGATATTTAACCAAATTATCCAAATATTTAGCATCAGACTTTGCAATATAGCTATCTATTAACTCAATTAAACTCACACTCTCAAAACCACTCTTATCTCGCACACTTATATATGAAATATAGCCTTTAAATAGCTCCTTTAAAGCCTTTTTAGAGATATTTTGCCCATCTAAAAATAGTCGCACTCTATCTTTTTTAAGAGCTTTTATTACAATATAATCTTCTAGCTCAAACTCATCACTTTCTAAAGTTTTTGGCTTTTTTAACTCCACTTCGCAAAGCTTTGCCTCTTGATTAGCCAAGCCAAAGTTAGCCAAAAGCGAGCTAATAAGTACAGACTTACCAGCCCCACTAGGACCCGTAATTACAACCAAGCCACTCTCGAAATTCAACTCTACACTTTTAAAGCCGAGTAGCTCTTTTGCATATAACCTCTCTATCATCTATCACCCCACGATAGTTTATCTCTAAGTACGCTAAAGTAGTTTCGCTCTTTTCTATGTAACAGTTTGGCATTTTGTTTAGAACCACGAATTATCAAAGCATCTTCGCACCCTAGCTCGTAATCATCTTGCCCATCTACCACAATTAACAACTTATCTTTAGGTGTCTTTATCTTAATAGTAAAATCCGCAGGCATTACAAGTGGTCGCTGTGTTAGCGAATGTGGACAAATTGGCGTCATAATAAAAGCTTTAGTTAATGGGTACATCACCGGACCTCCAGCTGCCAAATTGTAAGCAGTAGAGCCAGTAGGAGTAGAGATTATAAGCCCATCTCCACTATATCTATTAAAAATATCATCTTCAATATAGGCATCGATAGTCGCCATTTTAGATACAGTCTTTCGAGTTGCTACAACATCATTAAAAGCATAGAAACTTCTCTCTAAGCCATTCCCATTAACAAGAGTAGCAGTAATCATCATACGCTCATCTATTCTACACTCACCACTCTTTAACTGTTCTAAAAAGTTATCTACTTCATCAATTTTAACATCTGCTAAAAAACCTAAATTACCAGCATTAATACCAGCTACAGGCTTATTAAATTTATAACTCCTACGAACCAAAGAGAGCAAAGTACCATCACCACCAAGCGAAACTAAAAAATCGCAGTTTTTACACATATCTTCAAACTCTACACCATCATCAAGCCCAATCATTTTAGCTGATTTTTTTGCAAGTTGAACTCTTATACCAAAACTATTAAACTTATTTTTAATCTCTAAAAATATATCTAAAAGCTCAGGAGCATCAGGTTTTAATACAAATCCTGCACAATTATATTTCGTAATAGTGTTATCCAATCTTACCACCTTATTGAAAGCTCAGAGCTTAAAGCTAACAATGTAGCTTTTGCTTATTTTTTAAACTAAGGGTACCATAATAGCACTTTAAATTGGATTATTTCTATATACCATAAACCTTACGAAACAGCATCATTCCAGCAATGGTAGCAGTTAGTGCTAGTGTTACATTTAGAAGTACATTTAAAAGTGCTTTAGCATATAAACCTTCTTGTAACATTAAAACACTCTCTAGCGAGAAGGTAGAAAATGTAGTCAATGCACCTAACATTCCAGTAACTAAAAGAGCTTTTGCATTTGGAGATATACTTTGTTCAAAATATAGAGCTAAAAAGCCTATTATAAAACTACCTAGAATATTTACCCCTAATGTTCCATAAGGAAAACCTGTTCCTAATAATTTATTTATATAAAAAGAACCTAAGAAACGCATAAGAGCACCAATAGAACCGCCAATAGCTACAGATATTAAAATTGCTAAATTCATACTACGCCTTATATTTAATTGTATCTACATCACACATTGTTACAAATGCCTTTTTTAAAAGTATATCTAGTGAATTTAAGAAAGTTGTGATTTTTTCATTAGTATCTATTATCTCAACAATTATCGGCATTTTTATAGACAAATTAAAAATATCGAAAGTATGTATATCTAAATTAGAGCCAACACCTGCTACTGCTTTGTAAACTGTAGCACCTGCTAATTTATGCTCTTTTGCACTACTTAAAATATACTTCCATAGAGCTTCATCTTCATAAGTATCAGTGTTATCAATATATATTTTTAACACTTTTTGTTTTATAACTTCATGTTTCATAATGTACCTTTCAATTATCTTCAAATATAATTATATCATATCTACTCTTTTTAACTACTGCTTTAGATTTTGGAACAGAACCTAATCTATTTACATCTCTTAATTCATCTTTTAAGCGTTCTATTTCACTCTCCATCTCTTCCATCTGCTCTTTAAGGCGTAAGATAATATCGATACCTGCTATGTTTACACCTAAATCTCTTGTAAGACGAAGTATCATCTTCATTCTATCAATATCTCTTTGTGAGTAAAGACGCATTCTACCCTCTGTTCGAGATGGAGAAATTAAACCATCTCTTTCATACTGTCGTAATGTTTGAGGATGAATATTTAGCATATTTGATACTATACTAATTAAATAAACTGGTTCATCGTAGCTATGCATATTCTACCTCCTTATTCTGGTAATTTTTCCAAACACTCTTTTAACTCATCAGGTAAACTATCTATATCTGGTAAAACTATATTAGCAACTAAATATAGATTTCCTTTACCTCCATTTGAACTAGGAAAACCTTTATCTTTTAATCTAAATTTTTGCCCATTTTTAGTGTTTTTTGGTACCTTTAAAGTTACCTTTTTTTCTGGTGTATCAACTTCTATTTTACCACCAAATAGAGCTTTTTTAAGAGGTATATCTATAGTTTTATATAAATCATCACCTTTTCTTTCATACTCTGGAGATGGAGCAACATTTACTTTTATTAATAAATCTCCTCTATGCCCTTGATAACTTTTACCTTTTCCTTTTACTCTTAGTGTTTTACCGCTCTTAATACCTGCTGGTATTTTAATATCAAAGCTTTCGCCATCACCAAGAGTAATATGATGTTTACCACCAAGTACAGATGTTATAAATGGCACTGTTATAGAGGTTTGTAAATCTAAATCTGGCATTCCATATCCACCACCAAATCCAGAGTTACCTCCAAATCCAGAACCTCCACGAGAGAAACCACCTTGACTAAATCCACCAGAGAAACCAGCTCCGCCTCCGCCAAACATTGCTCTTAGGATTTCATCTAAATCTACACCTGCGCCTTGAGATTGTGCAAAGTCTTGGAAGCTTTGACCTCCAAACATTTGGTCACCATATTGGTCATATTGTGCTTTCTTCTCTGGGTCACTTAAAACTTCGTAAGCTGCATTAATCTCTTTAAATTTCTCTTGTGCTTCATCTGTTTTATTAATATCTGGATGATACTTTCTTGCTAATTTTCTATACGCTTTTTTAATTTCATCTGCTGATGCGTTTTCACTAACACCTAAGGTCTCATATAAACTTTTTGCCATAGACCTACTCCTTGTAATAATATATAACTAATAAATAATTAATGATATTATATCAAAAAAGTTTAGTCTATGTCAATCAACTTTAAGAAAAGTTTAATATTTTTTTAAAGTTTATTAAATATGTGAAAATTTGTTAAGTTGTAAAAAGGAGAATAACAAGGATGTGTGATACCCCTTTACCACACAAAAAAATATACCGACTTTAAAGGTACAGTGAGGGCACTATACCCTACTTTAAAAAAGTTAATCTTTTTTAGAAGCTCGTTTACACTCTTTAACAAAATGAATAGCATTCTCTACTGGTACATCTGGCAAGATTCCATGACCTAAGTTAAAGATGTGTCTTCCATCTTTCATTATCTCTGCTAGTGCTTCTACGCATTCAGTTGTAGCCTCTTTACTATACAGTCTGCAAGGCTCCATATTACCTTGCAGCACGTACTTTTCTCCTAATTTCTCTTTTGCTAATGCCATTGGTGTTGACCAATCTACACCAAATACATCGAAGTTACCATATACTAAGCCTCGCTCTACAAACGAAGCAACACCTTTAGGGAACATAATAATTGGTGTATCTGGATATTTAGACTTTAAGTAATCTGCAATCTCAACCATATACTTCCATGAAAACTCATCATACTTACTTGGTTCAATCGCTGCTGCCCAACTATCAAAAATTTGAACAACATCTATACCAGATTCTATCTGCTTTTCCATATAGTATTTAACTACTTGAGTAACTTCGTGCAGAATATTATGCAAAAGTTCAGGATTTGTATACATCATCTTTTTACAGATATTATATGTCTTTGTACCCTGTCCCTCTATCATATATGTTGCTAATGTCCAAGGTGCACCGCAAAAACCTATAAATGCAGTTCCATCATTGCGTTTATCTAGCTCTTCTTTTACAATTTTAATTGTATCGTAAACATAAGTTAGCTTATCGGCTGCATCTTTGCCTTTAACTAATCTATCTAAATCTTCTTGAGTTTTAATAGGGTCAGAAAATTTTGGACCTTCACCCTTTACAAAGCTTAAATCCATTCCCATCTCGTCTGGAATTACTAAAATATCCGAAAACAAAATTGCGGCATCAACACCTACAATATCAACAGGCTGAAGAGTAACTTCTGCTGCTTTTTTAGGGTCGTGGCAAAGGTCTAAAAAACTTCCAGCTTCTGCTCTTACCTTCATATACTCTGGCAGGTATCGTCCTGCTTGTCTCATCATCCATACTGGTGTGTATGGTGTCTCTTTCCCTAAACATGCATCTACAAAAATTTTACTCAATTATTAATCCTTAATATTTTAATTACTCTAATTAGTGTTTTCCAACTTTACTTAAAAAATATAATCCAACTGCTAACGCCATAATAGAGAGAGCAAAATATAGCATCTCTATTGGTGTAGCAAAGTTCGTATGTAGTACTCTTTGAAAAAAGTTTACAACAAGAACCATCACAATTACTTTTGCAATCTTATCTTTAAGTTGGTCAAGTGAAGAAATAGCCAGAATTTGACCATGACCCTCTGCCTCATCTATGTGTGAAATAAATAGCTCATAAATACCAAAAGCAAAAATAAACATAACAACAGCAATTAAGTATAAATCTACTGCACCAATAATTGCTGCTACTATATTTTCATGAAAATGCTCAGGATGCGGATGAGCAAATAGTCCATTATAGGCATAACTAGCAATAGATGCTACATCATAAGATGCGACAACAAACAGAATAATTGCACCTACAAGCCCAAAAATAACAGCTAAAATAACTATAAATCTACTTCTCCAGATAGCTCCTTCAAAAACTGCTTCTATTATTCCTATATCTTCTTTTGGTTTTATATTCTTTTCTATCTCTTGTTTATGTGCCATTTTATAAATCCTCTAACTCTATCCATTTTTGAGCAATTCTAACAGCATTTGTAGCTGCACCTACACGCACTTGGTCTGCAACTACCCACATATGTAGTACATTATCTTCGAAAATATCTTTTCTAATTCTTCCTACAAAAGTTGTATCTGTATCTGTAGATACCGTTGGCATTGGATATACACTATGTTCTAAATCATCCATTACCTCTACATCTTCAAAAGCATTTAATGCAGTTCTTGCTTGCTCTACATCTACCTCTACACCCTCTGCAAATCTTACAGTTACTGCTTCGCTGTGGCTTCTAAGCACTGGTACTCTAACACAAGTTGCACTTACAGGTATATTAGCACCCATAATTTTAGTAGTCTCGTTTGTCATTTTCATCTCTTCTTTTGTATAGCCATTTGGCATTGGTGCATCGATTTGAGGAATAACATTCAGTGCAATTTGATGTGTAAATGCTTTTTTCTCGCTCTGGTCTAGTTTAAAAGCAAAGAAGTCTTGCATCTGCTGAACCAACTCTTCCATACCTGTTTTTCCAGCACCACTTGTCGCTTGGTAAGTTGATACATCTACTCTTTTAATATCACCATACAAATCGTAAAGTGGTTTTAAGGCTAACACCATCTGAATAGTCGAGCAGTTAGGGTTTGCAATTATTCCTGTCTCTCTCCAGCTTGCTATATCTTGTGGATTTACCTCTGGAACTACCAATGGCACATTCGGATCCATTCTAAAGTGGCTAGTGTTATCAATAACTACTGCACCAGCCTCTACTGCATATTTTGCATATTTTGCCGAAATACTACCACCCGCACTAAAGAAAGCTATATCTATATCTCTACCTTCAAACACATCTTCTGTAAGCTCTTCTACTGTGTAGTTTTTACCTTTAAACTCTATAGTACTGCCAGCACTTCTAGCACTTGCTAGTGGCAAAACATCTCCAACTGGAAAGTTTTGCTCCTCTAATACTCTAAATAACTCTTCTCCAACGGCACCGCTGGCACCTGCTATTGCTATATTGTATAGCCTACTCATTACTACTCTCCTCGTTTGTATCTATATTTTCTGAATTTTCATTCTCGCTGTTTTCATTCTCTTCTGGCTTATCTTTTGCACATTTTGCAATACTAACAACGCTATCTTTACCCTCTACACTTACAACTTTAACACCGCTTGTATTTCTACCAGCTTTTCTAATCTGTTGCATATCTACTCTAATCATCTTACCAGCACTTGTAAGACTCATTAAATCTTTATCTTCCTCTACCATTACAGCACCGATAACATCGCCAGTTTTATTAGTAAGCTTCATAGAGATTACACCTTTACCAGCACGAGACTGCTCTCTATATTCGCTAGCAGTTGTACGCTTACCAAGACCTTTAGAGCTAATAATTAACAGCTCGTTCTCTTCATCTTTAATAGTTGTTGCAGCACAAACTTCGTCGCCATCTATCTTAAACTTAATACCAGTAACACCACGACCAACACGACCAATCTCTCTAACATCTTCTACTTTAAATCGGATACACTGACCCTTCTTGGTAGCAATAAATAGCCATTTAACATCTGGCGTAATTATCTCTGCTGTTACAATTTCATCATCTTCATCTAAGTTAATCGCTCTTACACCGTTACTTCTAATGTTAGAGTATTCACTAAGTTTTGTTCTTTTTGTTATACCATTTTTAGTAAAGAATACAAGCGACTTACTCTCGTCAAAGTCTGTTGTTGGAATAATCGCCATTATCTTCTCATATGGCTGTAAATTTATAAGGTTCATAACTGCCCTACCCTTGGCAGTTCTGCTACCTTCTGGTATTTTATAAACCTTTAACCAATACAACTGCCCTCTATCTGTAACAAACATCAAAGTATCATGAGTGTTCGATGTAAAGAACATCTCAATAAAGTCATCATCGTAAGTTGTTACGGCAATCTTGCCCTTACCACCACGATTTTGCTTTTCGTACTGTTTTACAGGTACTCTTTTAATGTAGCCTCTATGTGTAATAGTTACAACCATTGGCTCATTTGGAATTAAATCTTCTATGTCAATATCGTCATAATCTTCTACAATCTCTGTACGACGCTTAGAGCTATAAGATGCTTTAATCTCTAAAAGCTCCTCTTTAATAATTTCGTTTATCTTCTCTTCACTCTTTAAGATTGCTTGTAATCTATCGATTAACTCTAAAAGCTCTCTTAATTCACTCTCGATTTTGTCTATCTCTAAGCCAGTTAGACGACGCAGACGCATCTCTAAAATCGCTTTTGCCTGAATCTCACTTAAATCGAAGCGACTCATCAAGTTTTCGCGAGCCTCTGTGTCGTCTTTACTTGCTCTAATTATTTTAATAACTTCATCGATATTATCAACAGCAATCTTTAAACCCTCTAAAATATGAGCTCTAGCTCTCGCCTTCTCTAGCTCATAAATTGTTCTTCTAATAATTACCGTTCTTCTATGTCTTAAGAAGATATCTAGCATCTGTGGCAAATTTAGAACTTTTGGCTCTTTATTTACAATAGCAAGCATAATAATTCCAAAAGTTACCTGCATTTGAGTAGATTTATATAGATTATTTAAGATAATATCACTCATTGCATCACGCTTAAGCTCGATTACAATTCTAATACCATCTCTATCTGACTCATCACGAATTTCACTAATTCCATCTACCTGTTTATCACGAACTAATTGAGCGATATTTTCGATTAGTTTAGATTTATTTACTTGGTAAGGAAGCTCATCTACAACAATAACTTCTCTATTTTTCTTCTGCTCAATATGAATTTTTGCTCTAACTTTTATTCTACCACGCCCAGTATTGTAAGCATCTACAATACCTTTTTTACCAAAAATAATACCACCAGTTGGAAAATCTGGACCTTGAACATGCTCTATAAGTGCATCTGCTGTTACTGAAGAGTCATCTAAATATACAAGCAAGGCATCTATTAGCTCATCTAATCTATGTGGTGGAATATTTGTAGCCATACCAACCGCAATACCAGACGAACCATTTAGTAGTAAATTTGGTACTCTACTAGGTAATACATCTGGCTCTCGCATACTATCGTCGTAGTTTGGAATAAAATCTACTGTATCTTTATCTATATCTTTTAAAAGCTCTTCTGCAATTTTTGTCATTCTAGCTTCGGTATAACGCATTGCTGCTGCATTATCGCCATCGATAGAACCAAAGTTTCCTTGACCATCGATTAGTGGCTCTCGCATAGAGAACTCTTGAGCCATACGAACCAAAGCATCATAAACTGCTGTATCACCATGTGGGTGGTACTTACCTATAACATCACCAACAATTCTTGCAGATTTTTTATACGAAGCTCTATGTGTTAAGTTAAGCTCATTCATCGCAAACAAAATACGACGATGCACAGGCTTAAGCCCATCTCTTGCATCAGGCAAAGCACGCCCAACAATAACACTCATAGAGTAGTCTAAGTAACTTCCCTTTATGCTATCTTCAATGTTGATATCTTCAACTAAATTACTCTCGAACAAATCGCTCATACACTTCCTTTATACAGTGCTAAAATAGACACTATTATACCTAAAAATACTTATAGAACCAATACTATAGGCACTCTTCTCTACTCATATTTTCTAAACTGAGAGAGCCACTCTTTTTGCTCTTCGCTTAATTCACTCATAGAGTTTAAAATTCGCTCCTTTAACTCTTGCAAATCTTTTAGCTCTAAATACTCTAAAAGTTCAGGAGCTATATCGAAATTTTCTATATTTTCACTCTTCCATAACTCTTTTATCTCATTTAATAAGCTTTTTTTATCTTCCATTAAATTCCTTTGTGTAAAATTGTAGCTCTAAATTACCTAAAAGGCAAAATTTGTATATAAAATATATTTTATCTATTTTAATCTTAGTAACTTCTCTATTTTCTGCAAGTATAGAAGTTGTTGAGAGTTTTGGAGCACCAAATACAGAGACAAATAATATTACACAAAAGAGTAACAAAATAGAAGCAACAATAA
>WFYP01000054.1 GCA_015490055.1 Nitratifractor sp. | reverse complement strand
GTATTATTCTTTATCTCCCAATGAACTGTTGTATCTACTCCCTTTTCTCCTGAAACATAGAATAAAATACTATCTCCAATCATATAGTCAGTTAGAGGTATTTTTTTTTCTTCATTATCACTAAGAACTGCTATATTAGCTTTAATGGTGGGTCTTACCTTTCCTACAACGACACCATCTTCTTCTCCTAGTTTTCCTTCAAGAACAACTACAATATCAGATGAACTATCTAAATCTTTTTCTTTTAATAATTTATTAATATTATCAATATAATATTTTTGACCAATCTCAATATCTTTATCTAGACTTTTCTCAAAAAGTTTTTCTCTATCTCCTAAAGATGTTGTATAGTAAACATAAACTTTCATACCACTGTTAAAAGTACAAACTTTTGGATTAGCAACCAAATTTTTATCAGAAATATTCTCAAGAATAAGTTTATTATTCTCACTATCTAATGATACCTTTAATCGACCTCTGAAAAAATAGTTTACAAATCCTTCTGCATTAGCAACAGCTCTTGGGATAAGAACTTTTGCATTATCTTCAATAACACTATAATCATTATTTCCTAATATATTATACTTCATTTTTACAGGATGAACTATATTATTTACATTAATTGATAATCTACAAGTTGCGAGTTTACCATCTTCAAGAGAGCTAATGTAACCATTATTACAATTATTAAAATTTGGAAGTATTAAGTTTGTTATTGGTTTATATTTACCATCAAGATGAATCGAATCTTCACTAAAAAAATGTTTTCCTGTAAATTCTCCTTCTTCTTTTGCAAAATCATAACTATGACTATACTTAGTAGGATGAACTTGTTTTATAGCATTTTTTATAAAAGAACTACAATTCATAGATAAAGTATTTCCTTTAATTCTAAAGCCACCTTCTTTACTTTTTCCTTTTCCTTCTCTCATCCATTTTTCAAAATCATCTGGTGCATGAGCATCATTTCTTGTATGAGCTGGGACATTCATATCATTTATTAAATGCAATAAATAACCAATTGATACGAACATTTTTGCCCTAAACATTTTTCTGTCTTTTGATGTTTTTTCTATAAAGCCTTTTTTAAAATATTCTAAGGCACTTTCATAATTATAACTATTTTTGTGTTCTGTTTTTTTTCCAGTAAGACTATATAATATAGTAGTATCTTTAGAAAAACCCCATTTTAGAAGAGAAGAATTAGGTCCATATAGTTTCTTTGTATTATCTGTACCTGGAAGATTACTTAAACCTTCTTTAGTGTATGCATCATAAAAGTGAAAGTTAAATCTTCCTTTTGCTGAATTATATCTATCTTTTGCATTCAGTATTGCACCTACTACACCAGCTAATTGATAACCATCTATAATACTTCCATCAGAAGTTATATGTTCTGCAACACCAGACCAAAGAGAATCTTCTAATATTGTTCCTGCTTCTATTAAATCCGTATAAACATAAGTTGAAAAAGTTTGATTCCAAGTAGAAATCCCTATATATGGTTCCCCCTTCATTATATAGTCAAAATATGTGATATTTTTTGTTCCATCAGGTAAAGTATAGCCAATCAACTGTTCATCATAGTAACTTTCATTTTTTATACCTGTATTTTCTGTAAACCAATGTAAATTTTTAGCTACATCACCTCTTTTACAATCTTTATCATTTACAATAGCACATCTATCTATAGCTCTATGAGTATTAATTTCCCATGAATACAATAGTGATGAATTTAATGCAACCAATATTAAAACCTTATTTATATTTTTCATTATTCTATTCCCCTTAATCAAATTTTCTTATTAACCATGAATTAACTCCATGTTCTTTATCTAATATAAATGCATAATCTATATCTACATCTTTAATTTTAATATGTGCTATGATAGTATGAGTAGTTTCAAAATTTATAGTTTCTTTCCATGATGATATATGCTTGAAAAAAGTTATATAATTCTGAGTGATATTATTATCAGAAAAAATTATATTTATTTCATCTTCATTAATCAATAATTCTTTTGCATCAATTTTATTTTTATTTATAATATATTTCACAAACTTTTTAGCTACATCCATAGGCTCTGCACCTTTAGGGTCTTCTTTTATTTTATATTTTTTAAGCCCACTCTCTCCTTCATTGGCTACCAAAATAGTTAATCCATCATTTGAAAGAGCAATATTTGGAACTTTATCTACACCTAAAGATTTTTTTAACCAATAATTATTTTGAAAGAAAAGAATCTTTTTAGCTCCTTTATCAGGAACAATCAAATTACCACCCATAGTGATTTGTCCAATATTTGATGAAATACCATCTTTGATAACACTAACTTCATGCTCTTTTTGTCCTTGTGAACATTGAAGAGTTCTAATAGCACCATTCCCACTATCAACAATAGTCAATGGTTGACCAAAATATCCAATCATACTTGTAGGATTTTTTAATTTACCTGTAGGTGTGGTAGAACCGTCAAAAGCATACAGATACTTACCAAGACCATCAAATACTTGTACTCTATTGTTCCCTGCATCTAAAACATAAACTCTTCCATTGTCATGATTGCTATCTACTACCAAATCTTTTGGTTGATTTAACTCACCATCTCCACTTCCTGCTTTATTTACCAGTATGCTTTGTTGATAGTTATCTGCTTTTGATAATTTTAAAATTTGATTTGCACCAGTATTGGCAATAAAAATATTCTCTTCAATATCTACAAAAAAACCATCAGCATTGTTCACTCCTACTACAGGAATAGTTTGAATTATCTTGTTTGTTTTTGGGTCTATTTTGTAAACATTATTATCTTTAGCAAAAACATAATATTTCTCATGATTATATGTCTGCATATCAATAACACTTAAACCTGACAAATCAGACAAAGCTTTAACTGTTGGTTTTGCCTTAACATCAAGCGAAAGATTTTGTTGTGTACTATATAGAGTACCATCAGAAATTTTTACTGTAGCAGTTGGAAAATATCTTCCCTCTTTAGTATATTTTAGTGTAAACGAGTTATTTGTTTTATCTTCATCTATAACACCATCATTATCACTATCTAACAAATATTTACTTACATTTAATTTTGTCTGAACAGTAAGAGTTGTATCGAGTTTTTCAAAGCCCTCTCGCTTATCTGTATTTATACTAATAGGAGGATAACCTTTACCCTCTGAACTAATAGTAACATTATGCTCTTCACTACTATTATCAGCAATTAACTCAATGATGTTTTTACCTTTTTTCAAAGCTACATTGTAGATTAGAAATGAAGATTTGTTTTTAACTCCAATATATTCTACACCATTAACTTTTGCCTTTACATCTGCAACATTGTCTTTTACTTCTAGTGTTACATAGTTGTAATCAATCGTACTTTTTTCTTGTGGTGATAGGAGTTTTATTTTGGAAGATGTTTGGACAAACACCCCACCCCCATTATTACTACCACACCCAGTAAAAACAAATACCAAGAGCAAGAACCCAAAAACATATCTATAAAACTGTTTTAATTTCATAACATTCCCTTTCAAAATTTAAAATCTAAACCCAACGCCAACTTCAACGGCATCAAGATTTTTAAAATACTGCATATAGTTAGCATACACAGAGACATCAGCAGGAGTCCAATACTCTAACCCAGCTCCATAGGAAAATGAGTTTTCAAAACCACCTTTAGAGTTTGACTCATCTGAAAAAGAAGATACCTCTCCTCGTGTTCCACCTAAGTAAACATTGACATTAAAAGAGTTACTTAAAGGAATAATAGTTTTTAGATTGAGTGAGTACATCTTCTCAATGCTTACATCTGCATTGTGAAAAGTTGCTCCACTGCTGTTGTGTACAGTAGATTTTGTATCTGAATTAACCCCCAACATGGCAGACCCCTCAACTGCTACAGATAGATAAGGAG
>WFYP01000053.1 GCA_015490055.1 Nitratifractor sp. | reverse complement strand
CTCTTATACTCATCTGTAGGCTTACTTCATCAAAAGCTATATCAAATAAATCTATCTCTTTTATTATTGAGCTTAACTTTTTATAACCATAATTTAATGGTGAGAATGATGTAGAGTTATTTATAAAACTACCAACATCTGCTAAGTTTGCCCAGCCATACTCGTCTGATGTCTGCTCTACCGCACTTTGTAATAAATTTACTAGCCATTTATCTTTTAACAACTCTTTTTTAGGTTTTCTGACTGCCTTTTTCTCTTTAATATCTTTGCTATCGCTACTATTTAATAAATTGTCTGTGTATACAAATTGCGAGCAAGCTGTAACTAAAGATTTAGGTGTTTTTTGCTCCCCAAAACCAAAGACCTTTATCCCCTCGGCTTGCAATCTCATAACTACAGGTGTAAAGTCGCTATCGCTTGTAGCAAATGCAAAAGCATCTATTTTTTTCGTATGCAATAAATCTATTGCATCTATTGTCATTAAAATATCGGTTGCATTTTTATTTTTAGAGTAGTCAAACTGCTGAATCGGCTTAATTGCATACTCTAAAAGTTTATCTTCCCAATTTTTTAAGTTATCTTTAGTCCAATTTCCATAAGCTTGGCGAATATTTACTACGCCATAACGACTAAGCTCTGTAATAATACCCTCTATTGCTCTATGAGATATATTATCACAATCGATAAATAGTGCTATTAAATCTCGTTTTTTATCTATCATTTGTTTCCTTTTTATCTAATACTACTGCACACTCTTTTTTATCTCTAAATTCAAAACATATTTTATCTTTAGAGTAGTCTATCTCTGTACTTGTTTTAATAAAAGTTACACTATTTGGCTCTATTAACTGCTTATCAAACTTATCACTAGCAAGTAATAAAACTGGATAATTGCTAGTATTCAAAATCCAAAAATCTGTGTAATCTGGTTTAGTTTCGTGCTGTTTTTTTACCCCATCTTTATGAGAACTTGCAACACCCTCTAATATAAAAATATCGTGGTAAAAAGAGTCTTCTACCTCTTCTGGCACTAAATCGCCTTTTCGGTTTCTTGAAACATAGGCTACTATATCTAAATAATCTTTTGTACGCTTATTAATTAAACTATATAATTTCTTTTTATCTCTAATTTTATCCATACCTTTAAATGTATGATAAGCATCTATATGCCCTTTTAATATTTTAGTCTCTAATCTTTCAAACTGTTCATATTCATATTCAGTTTTTTTATTATTAATATAATTGTTTATAGAGTTACCCAATGCTTTAGACTTTTTACTAACAGGTTCATTAAGCATAGGGTCTATATATTTTTCGCTAAAGGAGCTAAAAATTGATGCAAGTTTATTAAGTTTTTCTCCTATCCAATTTATACTTTTTACAATAAAGTTATCTTTGCCTAGCCAATCTTCGAGTTTGGTAAGTAAAAAACTAAGTGCAAACACTTCAATAATTGGTGTTAGCCAAGAATCTAAAACAAAACCCACCGTTTTAGTAAGAACTAATATTGCACTTTTTGAGAGCCAAATAACAAATACTTTTAGTTCCGTAAAAAGCAGAATATTATTTAAATATCCACTACTATATATAAACCATAAAGCAGCAATAGTTATAATCAAAGGTGCAAAAAAGTTTTTTAGTTTTTTACTAAAATTTAAACTTCTGTAGTATTTAAAAGTATTTACAAATGCTCCAGTAATATGGTCTATTATATTCTTTTTTAACCAAATAGTAAATACATTATCTAAAAGCCATCTTTTGATAAGTAAAATAATGGTTTGCAAAAATGTAAGCCCCTTTAAAAAAGCTACAATTTTTAACTTAGATACCATAAAAAAAGATATCAAAGCAGTTTTAAACAAAATTGCAACTGCTATCATATATCCAAATAGAATATCGTAAGAGAGAGGATAGAAGTACTTAATAATCGATATTATTATAACTGGAATTATAACGCTAATAGCTGCAATATATCGTCTTTTCATTTTTCTACTTTTTGTATGATTTTATCATATTTATTGCAAAAATAGTTTTAAAGCTCATAATTTTCTAGCCCATTTTAAAAATAGTCTATCTGGCGATACGGTACTATCTATATCTTTAGCTTCAAAAATATGCTCATAAAGCCATTTTGCCATTAGTGGTGCAAATACAAAGCCTCGCCCACCTAATCCGTTAAATATATATAAATTATCAAAATATTTTAGTGGAGCTCTGTTGTAGCCTTTTTTAATATTGGGGTAACTTTCTAACATAAATTTAGCATCTATAATTTTACCAATAGTTGGAAAGTGGTCTCGACTAGAGCTTCGCATTCCGCAAAATGTCTCTTTTAACTTTAACTCTCTTATATCTGCAAGCTCTTTTGCACTAGCAATTAGCCCTTTTAATGGCTCACCATCGCAAGCCATACATGGATTTTTTGCCCTTACATGCGTTGCACCTATTTTTATAACTCCATTTTTTAATGCACTTACCGAAATATTTTGGTGCATACATACTTTTATATTGCTATCTGTGTAAAAGTCTCCCCTACTTCCCCAAATGCCATTAATTCCCATATACTCTAACAAATCTTTATAGCCAATATAGCCAGTTGCTAAAACGACATTTTTCGCTTCTATTTGGCTATTTATAATCCAATGCCTCTCTTTATGCTCTAGCTTAGTTAGCTCTATTTGTAGATATTCAACATCTTTAACCATAGCTTTACAAATACCTTGTGCATCACAAACTCCACCATCTTTGAAATATAGAGAATCAAATTGACTTTTAACGCCAAATTGCTTTAGTTCATCTGGCGTTAAAATTTTAGAGTCAGCATCTATAATGGTTTTGTAATATTCAAAATTGGTAGCATCTTTAGCATCTTTGGGAAGCCTAACAATACCGCTTTGGTCAAACTGTTTAGAAAAATTATTTTTGTAAAAATTGCTAGAGTATCCAAAGGCTAAATTAGTTAAGTTAAGTAGCGAGCTCTCTTTGCCAAGTTTTGGCGAAATAAATGCCCCAGCTGCCCCACTACCGCCGGTGGCTGGAGTAGATGCCTTGTCGATTATTAAGACTTTTTTATTCTGTTTTTGTGCAGTGTAAGCAATAGAACAACCAGCTATTCCAGCACCTACAACTACTAAATCGTAAACTTTTTGCACAGGGTTTAAACTGTTACCTCTTTAATATCTGCAATATCTCTAAAGGCTTTGTAGATAGAGGCGATTGTGTTTTGTCTATTTTGCTTTAATTTCTCATCTTCAGCATTTACAAGCACACTATCGAAGTAGTTATCTAAAAGCTCTTTTAAGCCAAATAGTGCTTGTAGCTTCTCTAAATAACTGCCATACTCTTTAGAATTTACCTCTTTAAATTTGCTATAAAGTTCACTCTCTTGTGGCTCTACAAATAGGCTCTCATCTACGCTTAAGTCGATATTTAAGTCTAAATCTTTAGATATATTAGCCACACGCTTAAATGTAGTAAACAGCTCTTTAGAGTTTTTATCGCTTACTATACTATCTAGTGCCTCTATCTTTTTAAATAGTTCGTTAATATCACTCTCGCCAGATGCAACAACAGCAGTTACAACCGATGGATTAACTTTTGCCAATTTAATAATTCTATCGAAGATAAACTCTTTTAGTTTAGCTGTATCAAACTCGGCATAAATAGGCTTAAGTGCGTTTGTAAGTTCATCTATATCCAAGCTTAAATCATAATTTAAAGCAGTTCTAATAATACCATTAACCGCACGACGAAGTGCAAATGGGTCTTTAGAACCAGTAGGAATTTTACCAACGCTAAATAGTCCATAAAGTGTATCTATCTTGATACTCATCGCCACAAGTGCACTAAATATCGAGCTAGGAAGCTCTGCATTATCACCAACAGGCATATACTGCTCTTTAATTGCATTTGACACAAGCTCATCTTCGCCAAGTGCTTTTGCATAGTAGTAACCCATAAGCCCTTGAAGCTCAGTAAATTCATAAACCATCTCACTCATAAGGTCTGCTTTTGCTAAATTTACAGCTTTAATTAGCAACTCTTTTAACTCTGCTTCGCTTTTGCCACTCTCTTGCATCAATTTATCTTTATGCGTCTCAAAAAGATACTCTACAACCCTCTTCTCTCGCTCTATCTTATCAGTTAAAGAGCCAAGCCCATCGATAAACTGTACAAGCTCTAAACCGTCAGTCTTAAGCCCTCTTTGTAAGTCGTTATGGTAGAAGAATAGTGCATCTTCTAATCTTGGGCGAAGAACTCTCTCGTTTCCTGCAATAATTTTGCTATAGTCATCTGTTA
This sequence comes from Nitratifractor sp., assembly GCA_015490055.1. Lineage (GTDB taxonomy): Bacteria > Campylobacterota > Campylobacteria > Campylobacterales > Sulfurovaceae > JAADEQ01. The sequence continues at coordinate 1,821 of WFYP01000053.1, read as the reverse complement.
CAGCGTTGCTAACAACTACAAATTTATTAATTAACTTGCCATCTTTAAATACCGGGAAGTATCTTTGATGCTCTTTCATCGAAGTAATAATAACCTCTTGAGGAAGCTCCAAAAATTTCTCGTCAAACGAGCCTAAAAGTGGCGTTGGATACTCTGTAATAGCTACAACTTCTGCTAGTAAAGAGGCATCTTTTTCTACCTCTAGCGAGTTATCTGCTTCGATTTTAGAAATGCCATCTAAAACTATACTCTCTCTAGCTTTTGAATCTAGCACTACACTATTGCTATTTAGCTTCTCTTCATAATTAGCAAAGTTTACTTCACCCTCTAACTCGTTTGCAAAACGGTGAAAACGGCTAACATTTCCAGATTTTACGCTAAATATCTCTAAATCTACTACTTTGTCATCAAGTAAGGCAACAACCCAGCGTATTGGACGGATAAACTCTTCGCTTAAACTTGCCCAACGCATCATTTTACCAAACTCCATAGAAGCTAGCCACTCTTTAAGCATATCTTGCAGAACTTCAGTAGTTGCTTTACCCTTCTGCTCTTGCTTAAAGTAAAGCACTTCGTTTCCACCTTTAGTAGCACGCTCTAGTTGGTCGAAATCTACGCCACATTTTCTTGCAAAACCAAGTGCCGCACCCGTTGGCTCGCCATCTTTTAGAGCTATCTTTAGCGGTGGTCCATACATCTCTATAGTCTCATCTGCTTGCGAAGTTGGGAAATTGCTACTTCTTACAACCAAGCGTCTAGGAGTATAATCGAAACTATACTCGCAATCTAATTTATACTTTTTTAAAAGTTCACCCCAAGAGTTCTCTATTTTGCTTAATATCTTTAAAAGTGGAATAGCCGGAAGCTCCTCTACCCCAATCTCTAATAAAAAATTTGCCATTGCTTAACCTATCTGATTAATTTTTTTGTATTTTATCTAAAATTTGTATAAAGGAAGCTATAGTTGTAGCCAAGCTAAATATATAGTTTAAAAAAATGTGTTAATTGCTTTGCTTGAACTAAGTATAGGTAACTCTAAACTATAAAACTTTTTGTCATTGCTTATTATATATTTACAATTACTTTTTTTAGCAATTATATACTGTATTGTGTCTTCAAAATCTTTAAAATTTTTATTACTCTGCATTAATTCTATTGCTTTATCTATATCATCGTTGCCAAATTCAACAACGCTTAAAATAGTATTCATAATTTTTAAACTTTTTAAAACCTTATCATTTGTTAGCTCTTTACGAAGAATATAATAAACAGTTGTCATCAAATCACAACTTGTAAATAATTTATAACTGCTTTGGTTTTGCATTAAGTGCTTAAAAAGTATAGCACTATCTTCCGAATTTGGACGATTACTATCAACTATATCAATTAAGATATTTGCATCTAAAAAGAGATTTATCATCTATTTGCTTTAATATCTTGAATATCATCATTGCCACTATTTACCAGCCCTATTAAAGAGAGAGAATCTTCAATATTCTTAGTTTTTCTATTTTTCTCTAAATAATCTTTTAGTGCTAAAACTACAATATGACTCTTCTTCATATTCTTTTCAGTTGCATACTCTTGCAACTCTTGACTAACTGAAATAGGTAATGAGTATAACTCTTTTTTATATCCTAATGATTTTTTCATCTATTATGCCTTGTATATACTTTTATTAACTGAAGTTACGCACTATATACAATATTTAACAAATCAAAAAAGTGACAGATATGAAAGAACAAATTTTCTCTCCTAGCCGAAGCTAAGAGTGATAATTTTTCTTTTATAGGTGTTGCTTTTTTGTTTTGCCCTTTGGGT
>WFYP01000052.1 GCA_015490055.1 Nitratifractor sp. | reverse complement strand
ACACTAGACTGGAGCCAAAAAGATATTTTTGATTGCATTGAACACGCTGGCACACTATTTAGAAATGGCAAAATCCTCAACGCCTATATGATTAAATAGTTTATAGTTGATGGTTTAGTATTTGTAGGGGACAACTTTGCCTACACGGCTTTACTTCGTTGAGACCATTTCGGTTTCGAAAGCTATAAAAGCAAAGCAGTTTGCTTTTATTTAACGCTTCTCATGTGTTATTCAGAAACTTAAAGGCACCTTCAATGCCATCGCAGTCATTCTGAGCGGAGTGAAGAATCTAACTTAAAAAGCCGAGATAAATTATTAGCTTTACTGCTGTTTGAACTAGATTCTTCGCATCCGTTCAGAATGACGGCAATGGTCAATATTCTCCTTGGAACAGGTTTTATAGCTATGCGAATAAATGGATACAAACCATATAATTGCACCAATCAAAAAAAGGATAAAAATGCTTAAAAATATAGAGTTTGTTAAACATTTAGGTATTAAACAAGAGGGCAATAGTTTAACCCTAGAGCCAAGAGAAGAGTTGCTAAACCATTTAGGCTCTATTCATGCAGGAGCTCTTTTTACTCTTGCCGAGAGTCAAAGTGGACTAAGCCTAATAGAGCAATTTAGCAAAACAGATGTAAAAGCTCTACTTCGTGGCTCTAGCATTAAATATAAAGCCGAAGCAAAAAGCAAAATAAAAGCCACTGGCCATATAGAGCCTAAAAATATAGAGAAGTTTACAAACCAATTAGAGAAAAAAGGCAGAGCCTTAATAGATGTATCTGTAGAGGTATTAGATGCAGAGCAAAATAGTGTACTAACTGCTACTTTTAATTGGTTTATTTCGCTTTAACAACCACAACTAATGCTACCTCTCTTCTGACCCTTTTCTCCTTCAGTATCGTAGCCATCTCGTCTCCACCAATCTAGTCCACCTATTAACTCTTTTACATTAAAACCTAATTTTGCTAAATTTAATGCGCCTTTAGTAGATGCATTACAGCCTATACCATCACAATAACAGATATATAATCTATCTTTATCAAGTTTTGATGTGCTCTCTATCGACATATCTCTATGAGGAAAATTAATAGCGCCTGGTATATGCTCTTTTGCATACGCTTCTGCACTTCGTGTATCTATAACTACTATATCTAAGCCTCTTTTCAAAGAGTCATTTAAGTCCCATGAATCCATCTCATAATCTAGTTTTTCTTTATAATATTTAATTTGTTCATTCATTACAATACCTTTTTACTAATTTAGAGTTTTATATATCTATAAATTACATTTATCTAGTATCTCCTTAGCCACAACCCTATCATCAAATGGAATTTTTTCTCCACCTATGTCTATATAACTTTCATCCCCTTTACCTAAAACTAGTAATACTTCATTATCTTTTAGTTCACTAATCGCTTTTTTAATAGCTTCTTTTCTATCTACAATTTTTACTACACCCTCTTTGCCATCTAGTGGTGCGGCGATTTGTTCTATAATCTCTTTTGGCTCTTCGCTTCGTGGATTATCGCTTGTAATATAGAGTTTTTTTGCATACTTTGCAGCTGCTAAACCCATTTTGGGTCGTTTGTCTCTATCTCTATCACCACCTGCTCCAAACACTACCGATATATCTCTATCTTTTATACTCTCTAAAACTTTTAACATCCCATCTGGAGTATGTGCAAAATCTACAATAACTGTCGGATTATGCGATACTACTTCCATTCTACCACTAACACCACCAAAACCTTCTACGGCTTCGCAAATCTCTTCTAAGCTATTATCTGTAACTAATTTTACACCAGCAACGGCAGCTGCTAAGTTATATACATTAAATAGTCCAACTAAATTAGATTTAAAAGTTGCAACTTTGCCCATATTGTTAATTGCAGCAGTTATTCCCCCACTTAGACTAAAAGCATCAATTTTAAAGCTAGATGGTTCATCTAGAGAGTATGTGTAGGTATTAACTTCATTATACATAATCTTTTTAATCTCATCTTTGTTAATAAGCTTTAAACTCTCGTCTAAAAAAAATTTACTCTTAAC
>WFYP01000051.1 GCA_015490055.1 Nitratifractor sp. | reverse complement strand
CATACTCGCCAGCTTTATAGCCTATTTCAAAGAGTTTATCTAGTGCTTTTATCTGTAAATCACTAAGAGTTACTGATTCATCAGATGCATACATATCTAAGTACTTCTCTAGCATTTTATCTTCGATTCTTACCAACTTTTTTTCTACCAATAAATCGCTAAGTTCTTGCTTTCTCTCTACCGCAACTTTTACGCCATCTATTAATATTTCTTCTATTTCTAACGCTCTATTTAGTGGGAGTGAGCGGCGAATTGCCATTCCGCCTAGTGGTAGGGGTAGCCCCTCGCCTGCTAACTCTTGCCACCAATCCCAAAGCTCTAGCTCGACTTCTAAACTATCATCAAAATCTAGTATAGATTCGTGAATTAGCATACCTGCATCTACTTTGCCGCTAACTACAGCTTGTTCGATTTCTAAGAAGTTCATATACTCAATTCTTGCTTTTGGGTACTTCATTCCAACAAGCATTGCGTTGGTTGTGTTTTCGCCTGAGAGTGCAAGTTTTAGGTTATCGCGAAGTTTTTTACCCTTTTGCTTTATAAGCTTTGGACCATATCCACTACCAAAACTTACAGCAGTTCTTAGCATTGCGTAATCATCGCGAATTTTAGGGTACATCCCAAAGCTAATTGCCGTTACTGGGTACTCGTTTTGCATCGCCTTTACATTCAAAGTTTCGATATCTAGGGCAGTGTTTATAAATTCGTAATCTTTTGTATCTACCCAACCAAATTTAATAGCATAATACATAAAAATATCATCGGCGTCTGGTGAGTGTGCTATATCGATTTTCATATTCAATCCAATTTTTAAGCTAATTGTAGCTTAATTTTGATGAAAATATTGATACAATAAGAAAAATTTTAAAAGGTTTATTAATGGATGCAAATAAACAAAAAGCATTAGACTTAGCAATGAAGCAGATAGACAAGGCTTTTGGTAAGGGTACTCTAATGCGTCTAGGCGATAAAGAGATAGAACCAATAGAGTCTATTAGCACTGGCTCTTTAGGCTTAGATATGGCTTTAGGAATCGGCGGAATACCTAAAGGTAGAATGATAGAAATATATGGACCAGAGAGTTCAGGTAAAACAACTTTAGCCCTACAATGTATAGCTTCAGCTCAAAAAGAGGGTGCAATTTGTGCATTTATCGATGCAGAGCATGCATTAGATGTTTACTATGCTAAAAACTTAGGTGTAGATATAGATAACTTGCTAGTTTCGCAACCAGATTTTGGTGAGCAGGCACTAGAGGTTTTAGAAACCCTAACAAGAAGTGGTGCAGTAGATTTAATTATTATCGACTCAGTAGCCGCACTTACACCTAAAACAGAAATCGAAGGTGATATGGGTGATACTCATGTTGGTTTACAAGCTAGACTTATGAGTCAAGCTTTAAGAAAACTAACAGCAATTTTGCACAAAATGAATACAACTGTAATTTTCATTAACCAAATTCGTATGAAAATTGGAACAATGGGTTACGGCTCTCCAGAGACAACAACAGGTGGTAATGCACTTAAATTCTACGCTTCAGTTAGAATAGATGTTAGAAAAATCGCAACACTAAAGCAGGGCGATAGCCAAATTGGTAACCGTGTAAAAGCAAAAGTTGTTAAAAACAAAGTTGCACCTCCATTTAGACAAGCAGAATTCGATATTATGTTTGGCGAGGGTATCAGCCAAGAGGGCGAGCTAATAGATTACGGTGTAAAACTAGACATTGTAGACAAAAGTGGTGCATGGTTTAGCTATGGAGCAACAAAATTAGGGCAAGGAAAAGAGAACTCTAAACAAACCCTAAAAGACAATCCAGAGTTAAGAGCCGAAATAGAGCACAAAATCAAAGAAGCTTTAGGCTTTGGCGAAAAACTAGCAATGGATGAAAACGAAATAGCTGATAGCGAAGATTAAGTTAAAAATTAAGATACATAAGCCCCTTTGTGATATAATAGTAAACTTATTATATTAAAGTAGGGGGAAACTTATGAAAAAACTAATTATACCATTTGCAATAATTGCAAATTTTCTTATTGTAGGATGTGGTGGAGGAAGTAGCTACTCTACTGTTGATGATGGATTACCTACGCCAACTGCAAAACTCAAAAAAGAGCAAGCTCAAAGTATTATAGAGAAAATACAAAAAACTCGATTAGACCCAGTACATTTTTTTAACAATGTGCCTTATGATGATAGATTTATTACAATTAACTCTTCTCAAAAAAAGATGAAAATCTCATCGGATGAAGAGAACAATACAGAATCATGTACCAATGGAGGTACTAGAGAAATTAAAGTCATTTCTGGTCACCCAGAAGAAGACGCATTTGATAAAAACATAACATCTCAAAACTATAAATATCAAATTATATATAAAAACTGCAAAGAAGATGTAGAAATTAACGGTATTAAAAAAGTAACGGATAATTGGACTAAAAAAGATGATACTTTTACATACTCTTTTAAGTCAGAAATTAATAAATTAGTTTATACAAAAGACAATAAACACAAACTAACAATACAAGATTACATACTAAGTAATAGTGGATATTATAATGCTCGTTCTTTTCATGATGGTAGAGTAAATAGTAAAGGAGACTCAACATTAGAATATAATGCAAAAATAGTTGATGGTGATGAAACTTTAGAGCTCAAGAATATTCACAAAGTATATAAATTCACAGATAAATATAATGAAGATAATGATACTAACAAAATATATGAGTATCTCTCTATAATAGGAGCGATTAAAAGTTCTAAATTAAAAGGTTGGATTACTGTACATACTCCTACTCCTTATGAAAAAACAGAAAAAGATAAAGTTGAAACTTCGGATGCTTCTGGATATTGTTACCATAAAGGAAAATTAGTAATAAAAGGTGCTGACCATACTATTACTCAAGAAGTTGCATCAGACCACACTATTACTGAGAAGTTTGATAATACAACTATTAAAAAGTATAAAAACTGCATAGAGTATTACAAATAACTGTTCATAATAAAGAGATAGAAACCGCTTCTATCTCTTAACTCCTAAATTTTAAACCACCCATTAATCAAAGATTTAGTATAATTACACAATTTTACTATTAAGGGATGATATGGTTTTTATAGAAGATGTATATGCAGATGAAGTTTTAGATAGTCGTGGTAACCCAACTGTTCGTGCTACTGTTGTTTTAAGTGATGGTACTAAAGAGAGTGCTATTGTTCCAAGTGGTGCTAGTACTGGTAAGAGAGAGGCTTTAGAACTTCGTGATGGTGGCGATAGATTTCATGGTAAAGGTGTGCTAAAGGCTGTGCAAAATGTAAACGATGCATTAGCAGAAGCAGTTGTTGGTATGAGCCCATTTAATCAAGCAGAGATAGATTTAACTATGAAAGAGGTAGATGGTACAAGCAACTACTCTAATATGGGTGCAAATGCTGTACTTGGTGTATCTATGGCGGTAGCTCGTGCAGCGGCGGCTAGTTTAAAAATGCCTCTATATCGCTATTTAGGTGGAGCTAATGGTGTTGTTATGCCAGTTCCTATGTTTAACATTATTAATGGTGGTGAGCATGCTAACAACTCTGTGGATTTCCAAGAGTATATGATTATGCCAATCGGTTTTGATAGCTTCTCTGAAGGTCTTAGAGCAGTTTCTGAAATTTATCACGAGTTAAAGAAAATTATCGATGAGATGGGCGAAAGTACTGCTGTTGGTGACGAGGGTGGATTTGCTCCAAACTTAAAGAGCAATGAAGAGCCGATTGAAGTTATTATGAATGCAATTAAAAATGCAGGTTACGAAGCTGGAAAGCAAATTGTTCTAGCATTAGATGTTGCATCTAGCGAAATTACAAACGACGAAGGCAAGTATGTTCTTAAATCAGAAGGTAAAGAGCTTACAAGTAGCGAACTAATCGACTACTATGAAAACTTACTAAACAAATACCCTATAGTTTCTATCGAAGATGGTCTTAGCGAAGATGACTGGGATGGTTGGAAAGAGCTTACAGATAGATTAGGCGATAGAGTTCAGTTGGTTGGAGACGATTTATTCGTAACAAATGCAGAGATTTTAGCAGAGGGTATTACAAAAGGTGTTGCAAACTCTATCTTAATCAAGCCAAACCAAATTGGAACGTTAAGTGAAACTATGATGACAGTTCGTCTAGCACAAAGAAATGGCTACACTTGCGTAATGAGCCACAGAAGTGGAGAGAGCGAAGATGCATTTATTGCAGACTTTGCAGTAGCACTTAACACTGCACAAATCAAAACTGGTTCAACTGCTAGAAGCGATAGAATCGCTAAATACAACAGACTTTTAGAGATTCAAAAAGAGTTAGGACAGTTCGAATACTTAGGAAATGAGCTATTTGGTGAATAAAATACTAGAAGATAGTGAGTATCAAGAGGAGCAAAGTGGGAAAAAGTTTCTTTCTCCTTTGCTTAAATTACTATTTTTTGTTGCTTTACTATTATATCTATACTCTATATTATTTGGAGAATACTCTATCAATGTTATGCTAGATGCAAAGAAGAAGAAAGAACACTTACTACAAGAGTACAATGCCCTACAAAGTGAAAATCAAAAATTACAAAAAGAACACTTCGAAATGATACAATTAACTCCTACAGACGATAATAATATTTAAGACACCTACATTCCTCTTAAAATTACACCAATGAATATAGCAATTACTCCTAACAAAATATTTATTGGAAGTAAAATGGTAGGTAATATCTTAACACACTTTTTAGCCTCTTCTAGCTTTCCGCTATTAAATAGTTTTTGAGCTTTTGCTCGTTTTATGTACATAAATATAAAATTTAGTGTCATTACTGTCCAGATACCCTCTTTAGCATGTGTTAAAGTACCCTTAATACCTGCTAATTCAAATATAATACCAGTAGCTAATAGAATCAATATAAATGGAATAACTAAGTTAAAAAGTCTGCCTACAATTTGCAGTGTTTTACCCAATTTTACTTTTGGCTCTTCTATACTTTGTAGTGCTGGGTGAACTGCTACTCTTATAGCTATCATACCGCCTACCCATATTACTGCCGAAATTACATGTAAAAAAACTAATATTGTAGAATAGTTACTAAAAAACTCTTGCATATTTTATCCTTCTATTTTTTGAAAGAATACTATATGATTATTAAAGTAAGATTATTTTGAAATTTTTATGCAGAAATTTCTCCCCAAAAGGGGAGTTAAATTAATTAGAATTTTCTCTCTATACCAATAGATATAACAGGCCACCATTTATATTTTTTTACATCTTTATAAACTTTTGCCTCTTCATCTGCTGTACGACTATCTAAATCATTTTGAATAGTAGGGTCATTTGCATGTGCTTTCAAATTAACTCTAGGTTTTCCCACATACATTACACCAATATCTGTAGTAAAATGCCAACCACTACTTTCTGTCGAACTCCAACCAATACCTAAATAAGGAGCAACTTTTTTGAAGTCTATCTTTGCATCGATTCTACCAATTTCACCTACATTATATGTTCTTCCACCATATGTAACAGTTCCTGTTGGTCTTGCAGTTCCTGTGATTTTATTATTATTATAGTAAACACCGCCACTAACTCTAAACATACTACCCCATGGATGGTAATCCGCTAATAAACCAGCAGATAGCAGTTTTAATTTTGCTTTGTATTTAATTTCATCATATGTTTTTGTTTTGTTTAGTTTAAATCCATTAACATTTAACCTCATACCAAACTTTTGATTATACATATGTTCAATATCAACACCAACACCTAATGTTCCAACTTTTAAAGCTACTCCATTAGAGCTAATTGCTGCAGGTGCAACACTTGGTACAGAAACTGGTGGTACTGCAACTGGTGCAACATTTTTCCCTGCAAATGCAATACTACTTATAGCTAAAGCAGATAAAATAACTCTCTTCATAAATACTCCTATAATAATTTAACAAAAGTATTATATTCTATTTTTTTTAAAACCAAATAATGAATCTATTTGAAACTATTTAACATATTTAAAGCATCTTTATAGATGGGTTCGTCTATAAATCCATATTCTGGATGCATAAAGCCATTTATATCTTTTTTGCTACTCTCTTCAAATGCCTCTTTAATAGTTTTTGCTCTTTTTATCTCTTCGATAGTTGGAGCGAATATTTTATTGGCAATCTCTACTTGTGCTGGTCCCATGCAAGCTTTGCTTTTAAGGCCTAACTCTCGCTCGAATTTACAAAACTCTTTAAAACCCTCTATATCTTTATAATCTTGATACATAAAAGATACTGGCTCAATACCAATAGTTTTACAATCGATTAAAAACTTACTTAAAATATAGCTAATAGTAGGGTTTTCTATTTTAAGCAGAGATTGGGGCAATTTTAAACTTGCTAGCAAATCTAAAATACCTAAATTCGCACGAGTAAAGCGACTATTGTTTATCTGCCAACTATTTAAACTATTAAAAGCCTCTTTTGTCTCTAGCGAAATATGTACCTCTTTATTTCTATCTAAAAGATTTAAAGCATATATTACCTCATCTTCGCTTTTAACCTTAGAGACTCTAATCGCATTAAAACAGTATGGCTCTAAAAACTCTATCTCTTTAATTCTACCTTCGTTGAATGGATTTACACGAATTATAATTTCACTTTTAGTACTCTTTAAATGGCTTAGAAAATAGGCTATATTTATTAACGCTTCCTCTTTTTTACTAGGAGCTATTGCATCTTCTAAATTTAGAGTTACACAGTCACAATTTAGAGAGTCTAATCTATTTAAGTGCTCCAAGTTAAGTGGGTTTAACATCATATTAGAACGGTGCAGACTCTTTACTAATTTAAACCTATTCTCTGGATTTAAATTAGCTTTTTTCTCTGCAATGCTTAAGCTTTTAACCTGCTCCAAATTTTCAAAAACCATTACTTAGACTCCTCTCTTAAATCCTTTGATTTAGCATACTGAATATTGTAAAGCTTAAGTATATGTTTTTGTCTTTTTAAAGCTTCTGCAACATCTATAATAACTTTTCTATGGTTGCTATCTTCTAGCACAATAAAGCCACTCTTCTTTGCTTTTACTGCTTTGTAAAAGCTCTTAAAATCTACAATATCTTTACCATCTATTTTTGTTGGCATATAGTGGTATAGTCCCTGATTACCCCTATTGCTTCTATCAGCAAAAACACCTAAAAGCATAACTTGCTCTCGTTTTTTCTTAGTTGCGCTCTTTTGTAGTAGAGAATAAACTTGACAATCTTTTCTCTTGCCAGAATCGACTAAATTTTCAACCACTGGAGAGAATAGATATCCACCATATATAAAGTAGCTAGGGTCTTTATCGTAAATATAATTTTTTACAAGCCAAACATCACTATTTTTCTTTGTTAATTTAACTGTAAGGTTAATTACTTTACGATTTCTCCAAACTTTTAACTTAACACTATCACCCATTTGTAGTAAATCTACAACATATTTTGCTGATGTATATTCGCCATCTCTAAACTCCACAGTTCCATCATCTTCTATATTCTTGCCATTTACACTTAGTATAATATCGTCTATTTTTAAAACACCCGCACTATTGCCTAATGGCATTACCCTATTAACCAAGATACCAGTTTGATTGCTATCTAAGCCAAAATATTTTTTTGCCGCTGGATTCTCTAATTTAGATATAAACACATGAAGTTCTGGCACACCATCTATATGTCCATCACTCCAATCTTTTAAGAAGTGCTTAATCATTACAGTTGGCACTAAATAGCCAATATTTTGGCTAAATGTCATACCCTGCATCACAACTCCAACAATTTTACCACCACTAATTGCTGGTCCTCCACTATTACCTGGATTTATCGCAGCATCTACTTGAATTGCTAAAAACTTTTCGCCACTATGTACATATCTCTGATGCTCAACCCTTGAAACAACACCAGAAGTTACACTAAGAGTCTTGCCACCCATTGGGTATCCATAAACTAAAATTTTCTGTTCACTTTGTGGTAAATTACCAATTTGTATTGGTTTTATACCTTTAAAAAAACTTTTATCTTCGCAAGTAATTAATGCTAAATCTAATTCATGAGATACAGCTACAACTTTAGCAATATATCGTTTTGCACTACCATACTTTTGCACTTCTAAAAATGTATTATTTGCTACTACATGGGCATTTGTAAGTATTAAATCTTTACCAATAACTGCCCCACTACCACTAGAACGCATATTGCTACTAATCCAAGGTTTTTGAAAATTTGGCTCTTTTGCAAAACTATAAATTTTAACAATAGCTTTTTTTATATCTTTATCACTGTTTTGTGCATTTAAAAATAGTATAAACGACATAACTATTAATATATATCTCAATTAATATCCTTTTTTTGATACAATTATACAAAAAAAGACTGAGTAAGCTAATGAAAAAATTAATTATTTTAATAATAACAATCTTTTTACTAAATAGTTGTGGTGCAGTTACATATAAGCAAATTCATACGCCTCAAGACAATCCAAAAATTGAGCACTTGAAACAAGAACTTTTAACAGTCTCTAATAATAAACAAGAGGCAAAAGAGTTAGCAACTCTTGCAGTTACCTACCCAAAAGTTTTAGCAAATCGCTACCATTTAGTAAGCCCACCACTCTACCATAACTTTTTGGTAAATACAGGTCAAAGAAAACGAGGACTCTGCTTCCATTTTGTAGAAGATATTATGCAAGAGATTAACACAAGAGGCTTTAAAAGTTTTAAATTCAGATGGGGCAGAGCCAATGCCGATAAGATAAATGAGCATAATGTAATAGTAGTAACTGGCAATAAAAATAGTAATTTTAATGATGGCATTATACTAGATGCTTGGAGAAATAGCGGAAACTTACTATTTTGGAGGGTCAAAGATGACCCTAAATATAAATTTAAAGAGTGGGCAGAGGGAAATGCCCGAATAAATCCTTAATAGATTGATTGGTAATAGCTATTCAGCTCAATTATTGGTCGATAAATCGACCCTACGCGTATAATAATATAGTTAAGGGCATTACCTATTTTTAGAGATGCCCTTCATTGCCATCGTATAATACAAAACCCCAAAGAAATAAAAAGTTTGACAATGTAAAAAATATGTTAAACTAAGGGGTGCTAAAGTAGAAAGAGGAAGATAAAAGACGACAATGCCATTGGGTTATTAAAACCGTACTTAATGCTGTCTCCTT
>WFYP01000050.1 GCA_015490055.1 Nitratifractor sp. | reverse complement strand
GAAAGAAGGCAGATTGATTCCTGGTTTAAAGGAAAAATATGATTTAGATGATTTAAACGACTACATTAAACCAGAGAGAGATTTACAATTTACCTATCTTGGATTAAAGACTCTTTATGATAGATATTTAATAAAAGATAAAAATGGAACTCCTATAGAGTTGCCTCAACAAATGTTCATGGCTGTTGCTATGTTTTTAGCTCAAAACGAGTTTGACTGCCAAACTTGGGCGAAGAGATTTTACGATATTTTAAGTAAATTTGAAGTTATGGCAGCAACTCCAACGCTAAGTAATGCAAGAACTACAAGACACCAGCTAAGCTCTTGTTATATCGGCTCAACACCTGATAATATCGAAGGAATTTTTGATGCTTATAAAGAGATGGCACTTCTTTCTAAATTTGGTGGCGGTATCGGCTGGGATTGGGGCAAAGTGCGTGGTATGGGTAGCTACATCGACGGACACAAACACGCAGCTGGTGGAATCGTACCATTCTTAAAAATCGCAAATGATGTTGCTATTGCAGTTGATCAATTAGGCACAAGAAAAGGGGCGATTGCTGTATATATTGAGCCTTGGCATATAGATGTAAGAGACTTTTTGGATTTAAAGAAAAACTCTGGAGAAGAGCGTCGCCGTGCACACGATTTGTTCCCTGCACTTTGGCTAAACGACCTATTTATGGAGCGTGTAGAGAACGACGAAACTTGGACACTTTTTGACCCATTCGAAGCAGATGAACTATGCGATTTATACGGCGATGAATTCAAAGCAAAGTATGAAGAGTTAGAGGCAAGAGAGGATATTACTAAAGAGGTAATATCTGCAAAAGGTTTATGGAAAGATATTTTAAGAAACTATTTTGAAACTGGTAACCCATTCTTAACATTTAAAGATACAGCAAACCGTGCGAACCCAAATAAACATACTGGTGTTATTAGAAGTTCAAACCTTTGTACAGAGATTTTCCAAAATACTAGCCCTAACCACTACAAAATCCGCGTAAAGTTTAACGACGGCTCTATAGCAGTTTTCGAAGAGGAAGAGGAAGTAACAGTAGATAGTGGAATTACAAAACTCGCTAAAAAAATTACAGCCTTAGATTCGATTGGCGGAAAAGGCATATATATAGTAGATAAAGAGAAAATCGATGGCGATACAGCCGTTTGTAACTTAGCGAGTGTAAACCTCTCTAAAATCAATACTCCAGAAGATATAGCTCGTGTTGTGCCTGTTGCAATTAGAATGTTAGATAATGTAATAGATTTAAACTTCTACCCACTAGAGAAAGTTAAAAAGACCAACTTAAAGACGCGTGCTATCGGGCTTGGTGTTATGGGCGAAGCTCAAATGTTAGCCGAAGCTGCTATTGAATGGGGAAGCGATGAACACTTCGAGAGAATAGATGAAATTATGGAATCAGTTAGCTACTATGCTATTAAAACATCTAGTGATTTAGCACTTGAAAAAAAGCCATATGCAGAGTTTGAAGGTTCAGACTGGAGCAAAGGAATCTTTCCAATCGATAAAGCAAACGAAAATGCTTGCAGACTTGTAGATAGAGGCGGTCTATTTGGCTATACTCACGATTGGCTTGCCCTTAAAGAGAAGGTTAAAAAAGATGGTATGAGAAATGGCTACCTAATGGCAGTTGCACCTACAAGCTCTATCTCTATATTAACAGGAACAACACAAGCAATCGAGCCTATATATAAAAGAAAGTGGTTTGAGGTAAACTTAAGCGGTGAGATACCAGTAACAGCACCAAACTTAAGCCCTGATACTTGGAATTACTATGTAAGCAGTTACGAATTAGACCAAAGAATCTTGGTAAAAGCTGCTGCAATTCGCCAAAAGTGGATAGACCAAGGGCAGAGTACTAACATATTTATCCGCTTAGATAAAGCAAGCGGTAAATACCTAAACGATATATATATGACTGCTTGGAAATATGGACTTAAATCTACATACTACCTTCGTTCTCAATCGCCAGAAGCGTTAGAAGATAAGGGTTATGTAGAAGATAGAAGCATGGAGTGTATCGGGTGTCAATAATAGATAAGTGGCACTCGCTAGATGACTCTAACAAGTTTTTAATAGCTTATCCATTTTGGTTTTTGCTACTTTTTGGAGTTTTTTACTGGGGAACTTACTGGAGTATGTCGCCTATAGGGCACTACTTAGATACTCTTCAACGAGATATGATAATGAGTTTCCTAGACTCTACTCTAGATAACCCTGTACAAAATTTTGATATTATAATAAGTCCAAAATACCACGTTGTAATAACACCGGAGTGCAATGGCTTCGTGCCATACTATATTTACTTAGCTGGAGTTTTAGCATATAGTTGTACCCTAAAACGAAAAGTAATATATGCTGTAGTTGGGTACTTTATTTTTAGTACAGTAAACTTAATTAGGCTATATGTAGTAACACAAATAATAAATATATATGGAGCTAGTTACTTCTTTTGGGCACACGATGTTGGTGGAAATGTACTACTAATTATTACTGGAATGAGTATATTTTGGCTATACCTAAAGGGTTGCACCAAGGAGAGATATGCAAAATAAGATAATTGATTTTTCCAAATACAGTAGCCTGAAAATTGGACCAGAAATAGAAGTAAAGGTGTTAGAGTATGAAGATACTTTTACCAATGGGCACTTTTTAATAGGTGGAGCAAACAATTTATTAGTTTCTAACAATCCGCCACCTTTAGCAATTTTGGGTAAAGATTTCGACTTTATGCGACTAGAGGAGAACTCTGTAGTAGTTGGATGTGCTACAAAAACTGGACGATTGCTTAGTTTTGCAAAAAAGAATAACTTAGCAAATTTTGAATTTGTAGCAAAACTGCCAGGAACTATTGGCGGAATGCTTGCTATGAATGCAGGGGTTAAAGCGTATGAAGTTTTTAATATTATAGACGAAATTAAGATAGATGACAAGTGGGTTAAGAAAGAAGATATTGAGTATGGTTATCGCTTCGCAAAGTTAGGTGGTGTAGCTACCGAAGTTAAGTTTAAATTAGAATATGGATACGATGATAAGCTTAAAGAGGAACTTTTAGCACTTAGAGATAACCAACCAAGCGAGCCAAGTGCCGGAAGCTTTTTTAAAAACCCAGATGGTGATTATGCAGGCAGACTTATAGAAGCTGTTGGACTAAAGGGTAAGCAAATTGGAAATATGGCATTTAGCCAAATGCACGCAAACTTTTTAATAAATTTAGGCGCTGGAACTTACGAAGAGGCTATAGAACTTACAAATTTAGCAAAAAAATTGGTATTTGAAGAGTTTGGAGTGTTACTAAAAGAGGAAGTTAAGGTTATTTAAGATAAATATTAATACTATTTTATAATTGTTTTATAAATTTTATATATATTAGTAGTTAAATAAAGAAAATGAAATACTATTCAAAGGCAGAATTATGGAAAATTTAGATTTTATTAAGAGCGAAATGCTTACGCATGTGGCTATAAACACGCACGCAGACCCAAAGAGAGTTTTGGTAATTAATGGTGGTAAAAGAGTTGGTAGAGAGTTAGAGAAGTATAACATTATTACAGAAGTAATTCATGTAGATGGTATAGATACTATTGAAAAACTAAAAGATTTAGGTGCAAAAAAGTTTGATGTAGCTATTGTATCTACTGGCGATTATACAAACAGTAGAGAGTTTTGGATAGAGCTTACAAAACTTTTAGATGCAAAAGGTGTAACTGCAATAGAGATGAGCAACATTATTACAAAAGTAGATGATGCTAAGAGTGAATTAAAACTAGCTGGTGCAATTTATCCAATAGTTATGCCATATAGATATGATAAAGCAGTAGATGGCGATATGGTTACAAGTGAATATTTAATGTTAGCAAGTAGATTCTACCACCCAACAGCAGATATTAACTTGCAAAGAGCAGATTTAACAGATGGATTTGCATACTATAGTAGCGATGTTGCTATTGCTTCATTTACAGTTCCAGCATTTGTTTACAAAGAGTATTTAGGAATTATTAAAAGATAGTTTTATAGGGTCAGGTGATGAAAATAAACTTTTTATTCAACAAAAGTTTATTTTCATCACCTGACCCTTAATAAATAAGGAACATTATTGAAAAATGCTATTGTATTAACAGGTGGAATTGCTAGCGGTAAAAGTACTGTAACAGCCCTGATGCAACTTTTTGGCTTTAGAGTTATAGATGCCGATAAAATTGCTCACGAAGTGCTAAACAGCTCCTCTAGCGAAATTGCCTCAACTTTTGGAAGTGAGTATGTAAGCTCTGGTGTGGTTGATAGAAAGAAGCTTGGCTCTTTAGTATTTGCCAACAAAGATAAACGGCTAGAGTTAGAAGCTATTGTGCATCCTAAAATTAGAGCAGAGATTTTAGAGCAAGCTAGCAGGCAAGAGAAGCTCGGTAAGCCATACTTTATAGATATACCACTATTTTTCGAACGCAAAAGTGCATACGATATAGATAAAGTTCTAGTTGTATATACACCCAAAGAGATTCAGCTAGAGAGGCTGATTAAAAGAGAGGGCTTAAGCGAGCAAGAGGCTATGCAGAGAATCGATGCGCAGCTTCCAATCGATAGAAAAAAGGCAAAAGCTACCTATATAATAGACAATAGCAAAGATTTAGCACACCTTCAAAGTGAGTGCGAAAGAGTAAAAGAGGAGATTTTAAAAGATGCTTCAAGTAGTTAAATATAATGCAAGTGGAAACGACTTTGTAATTTACCACGATAGCGTAAAAAAGAGTAGAAACGATTTAGCAAAACTTCTATGCCACAGACAAGCCGGTGTCGGTGCAGATGGTTTAGTGGTGCTTGTTCCTCATCCTGAGTATGATTTTGAGTGGGAGTTTTACAATAGCGATGGAAGCGTAGCCTCTATGTGCGGTAATGCAACAAGAGCAGTTTCACACTATGCAATAGAACATGGTATAAGTGTTAATTCAGAAGCAGAATTTTTAACAGGAGCTGGTGTAATTAGAGCAACTGTGAATGGGAATTATGTAGTTGCTGATATGTTAGAGCCTAAATTTTTAGAAAAAGATATAGAAGAGTTTGGTAAAAATTGGTGGCTAATTGATACCGGAGTGCCACATTTGGTAACAGAAGTAAAAAATATTGAAAATTTTTCAATAGAAGAGGCACGAGAACTTAGAAATAAGTATAATGCCAATGTAAATATCTACTTTATCGATGATGGCAGTATGAAAGTTAGAACATACGAGCGTGGTGTTGAAGATGAAACTTTAGCTTGTGGTACCGGTATAACGGCATCTTTTGTGCGTGCTCATAGTGAAAATAAAGTAAAAGATGTAACTGCTGTTTATCCAAAAAGTGGCGAAGAGTTATATATGGAATATGAAGATGGTCAGTATAGATTTGGTGGAAAAGTAAGTAAAACTTTTGAAGCCGAAGTAACTATGGATATCCCTCCTTATATGTTATAAAAATGTCATAATTATTTATATAAATTTATTTTATTAAGCATTAAAGTATTATATCTAAAAGAATTAATCATATATATAAATATATTAATATGATTAATTTAGATAATTTTTTAAGTTTTTATATTATAATTTAATTTTAATAATGGTCGCGTAGCTCAGTTGGTAGAGCACTACCTTGACATGGTAGTGGTCACAGGTTCAAATCCTGTCGTGGCCACCAGTATCACATATTTATTACACTATTATTCAGAAAAAAATCAAAAAATATCTTTATAAAAATACAATTTATCATAACTTGACAAACTTATAAT
>WFYP01000049.1 GCA_015490055.1 Nitratifractor sp. | reverse complement strand
CCCAAGATGAGTTACTTACTGAAAAGCTTTTTTTAGGACTTCGTTCAAATATTGGTGTAGATGAAGATATATTAGATAAAGAGATGAAAAAACGAGCCGATTTTTTAGTAGAAAAAGAGAAATTAGTTAAAGATGATACAATTTATAAAAACATAAACTATTTTATTGCTGATGAGTTAGTTTTGTATCTTGAAAATTAAAAAGTATAAAGGATATATTATGGAACTAATTCTAATCGTTATAATGATATTACTTATTGTTATTTTATATAAGCTATCTACATTAAAAGAGAAATTAAATAAGATAGAAAAATATCTTAACCTAAATAAAGTAAAAAATACTACTGTTGCTTCTATTCCTCAACCTAGCATTAAAAAAGAGCCTCCTCTTAAAGAGAAAATATCACAACAAAAGATTAAAAGTGAACTAAAACCTAAAATCTCAAAACCCAAAAAAGAGCCTCTCTCTTCTCAGCTAGAACGTAGATTTAAAGGTGTTGCTATAGAAGAGCTACTTTTTGGAAATATTATTTTAAAAGTTGCTATTTTTGCTTTTATTTTAGGGATTGGTCTCTTCTTAAAATACTCAATTGATAAAGATTGGATTCCTATTTGGGGGCGTGTACTTATTGGTGTTGCTGTTGGAATTGCTATGCTTATAGCAGGTATTAAGATGATTAGAAACACTCATAAACTCTTTTCTGAAACCCTTTTTGGTGGAGGCATTGCAATTCTTTACCTCTCTGTCTTTGCAGGATTTGCACTAGATGGATTTAAATTTATAGAGGCAAACCATGCGTTTATTGCCATGATTTTTATTACCTTTTTAGCAGGAGTTATCTCAGTTCGATTTAATGCAAAATCTACAGCTATCTTTGGACTTATTGGTGGATTTGCAACACCATTTCTGCTTAGTAATGGTTCAGAAAATTATATTGGACTACTTGAATATTTCTTACTTTTAAACCTTGGTATTCTGTTTATCTCAATCTACAAAAAGTGGTCTCTGCTCTCTTGGATGGCATTTGCAATTACCTCTGTCACTGCTCTAAGCGTTGTTTGGGAGACAAAAGATGACTTTTTAGTACTCTTACTACTCTTTAGTGCTTTTTTTATTATCTACTCTATTGTGCCGTTTATTAATGAGATTCGCTCAAAAGAGCAAAAACTCAAAAAAGCATTTGTTTTTCTATTTTGGGCAAACTTTATAGTGGCAATTTTAAGTTTTCTTGCACTCTTTGAACACTATCATATTGAGACTATTTACTATGCTGTTGTAACTATCTCTTTAGCTGGTTATCTTTTGGCTTACTCTGCATATCTAAGTAAAAAGAGTCAAAATCTTAAAAATCTTTTTTATATTGTCTTAGGTCAATCTATGGCTCTACTTTTAGCAACACCTGCGTTTATCTTTACTCAAAGTTCACTTACCATTGTCTGGGCGATAGAGTCGCTACTATTACTTTGGATTTCAACTAAAAGCCAAGAGAAAACCTATGGACTCTTTGGTTTGGTTGGTTTTGTAATTACACTTGTTCGTTATTTGAGTTTTGACCTTATTGATAAACACTATCTAAGTCTTTCAGAGATTGCTTATCTTCAAAGTTTAGCTGTGGTTTCACTCTTTGTTATTGGCTCTCTATTTTCTGCCTATAAACTTTTAGAAAAATCAAGTGTGGAGTTTGTCTACTTTACAACTAACACCCTAAAAACTATCCTATTTTTCTTAAGTTTTGGTGGAGCTTTTCTTCTGCTAAACTATATGGGATTAATCTTAACTAATCTCTATATTCTCAATATATTTTCTATTGTCTCTATGGTGTTTATTGCTCTTTTTGTACTTCTTCTTGACCGTAGTCACTATGCCAATTTTTCAAAACACATCTACACCTTTTTCCTTCTACTTTTAGGATTACATTTTGCGTATAATGTTATAAATATCAATATGAGTAATACCTTGCTATCTCTTATAAACTTTCTACTCTTTATGGGAGTCTCTATCTTTATCTATAGATTGGCTTTCCAAAAAGATATAGAGACATCACAAAATAGAAACCTCTCTAAACTCTTTTTAAGGCTTGGCGTTGGAGTACTCTTTCTCTTTTTAAATGTTGAACTTTATCATCTTGTTAAACTCTATGCACCAGAGGCGACCAAATTTGCTATTACTCTTCTTTGGATTATCTTTGGTATCACCCTCTTTGTCTATGGGGTTCTAAAAGATTTTAAACAAGCAAAAATAGTCGGAACAGTTCTTATTTTAGTAGCAATTTTAAAAGCATTTTTCTTTGACTTAGCCAATTTAGATGCCATTTATAGAATTGTTCTTTTCCTTATCTTGGGGGTAATTCTATTTGGGCTATCATACTTCTATCAAAGTAAAAACAAGGAGACAAAATGAGACATATATTTCTATTACTACTCTTTACCATAGTCTCTATGGCAAATACTCAACCGTATGAACGTGAAATAACTCTACCAAAAGTAACTAAACCCACTTTGGTAGAGCTAAAGCTTGATAACACTATATATGAGCATAGCTCTCTTAATTTACACGATATTCGTCTCTTAAGCCAAGAGGGAACTGAGGGCTATTTTATTCGTTCTCATCAAAATAAAATAGTTGAAAATCAAAAGAGACTATATCCCTCACTATACAATCGTGACAAAGCAGAACTTACTTTTAAATTTAAAAAACTATTTGATATTGAGCGTATTGTTCTACATATAGAAGATAGAGATTTTGAAAGCCTCTTTGATGTCTATGGAGATGGAAAATTGTTGGTTAAAAACTATCAACTATTTGACTATAGCTCAGAGACAGGTACACAAAATTTTACAATTAAAATTCCTAAAAGTAGTGTTAAAAATCTTGTAATACACTACCACCTTGATAAAACAACCTCTTTTTATAAAAAATATCAAAAGATTCAAAAAGCACGACAGTACTTAACTATTAAATCAGCTCTTTTTAGCAACAGTAACAAAAACAAAGAACCACTAGAGGAAGAGAGTGAGATTAAACTCTTAAAAGTAGAGACTAAAGAGAAAGAGAGTCGCTATACCTTTGCAACTAAACAGATTCCATTTAGTAAACTAGAACCTATGATTGAAGAGAAAAACTTTAACAGAGACGCTACTATATACCTCTCAAATAAGAAAAAAGAGTGGAAATTTTTAAGCCATTTCAATATAACAGCTTCACTTCTTAACCATAAAAACAATAAAGTAGCCTACAGTTCAGGCAAAGCAAAATATCTTCAAATTCGTATTGATAATCAAGATAATAATCCATTAACTATCAAAGCTATAAAACTCTTTACTAAGCCAAAATATCTATGTTTTATTACCAATCCAAACAGTTACTATAAAGTGCAATATGGAGATATAAGTTTAAATACACCTCACTATGAAGTTGCCAATTTGGTTGACTACAATACCCCTTTTATTATTGGAAAATTTCAAGAGGAGAGAGAGCTAAAAGTAGAGAATCATATTAAAAAAATCTCTTTTCTTGAACAACATAAACAACTACTTATAACACTATTTTTACTCTTGGCAGTTGGTATCTTGGGCTATATTGCGTTTGGGTTGTTGAAGAGGACGGAGTTAGATGTTTAGAGGTTCACATCTGATTTTTTCGTATCTCTTTAATCTCTTGGGCAGATATAGAAACAGGTGCTATCCGAACACCCATTTCATCTAACTCTTTTTTAGTAAATGAGGTATCTAAACCTATCTCTAACATATTGCTTACGGTTGATGAAATTGCTTCATTGATTTTAAATTTTTTCAATTTTAACTTACCCCAACTCTAAAATAGTTTCACAGAAATTATCTATATCATCACTATTTCTATAGTTATAAAAATTAATACCAAGTTTATTTAATTTTACTCTATTATCTATAGCCTCATCACTCAATTTTGATTTGATATTTAAAAAATTATACTTGTATCTTTTGTCTATATTTGATGGTACATGAATAAATGCACGAGATATATTTTCACTATTTTCTATGCTTCCCAATAATGAATGGTGTATCTCTTTTGTTTTTTTATTTATAAAGTCTAAATTATAGCCTTTTATCTTAGATGAACGAACTTCTAAATATTCTGTATAATCTTTTGATACCAAAGAAAAAGTTGCTTGTATCAACTCTGCTAATCTATCTTTTTTACTTTCAATATCAAACTTATGTCCAATATAATCATAAAAAAGTTTATTTACTAAATGCTCTGTATCTTCATGCCCTGCATACATTAATTGAAAGCTTGTATCTAATATATTTTTATATCTATTTGAGATATCTTCCAAAGTACTATTTAATGACTTTTTATTTTGTAAAAATTCTTCTAATGAATCTAATGAGTTTTTCAATACTTTCGACTCAATTAATGAGGGGCAATGAAGTTTAGCCACCTCTTCAGAAGCAAGTAGTTTATAAAATATTTGATTGTTATCATAAAGAATAATACCTACATTAATAAATTCATAAGTTTGTATTTTAGGATAATAACGGACAATATGAAATCTACGATTTTTAAATTGGTTACCTGTTATATTGAAACCATGTCTTTTATAAAACTCTTTCATATCTCCTCCTTTAACCTTTAATATAAACATTCACATTTAGCACTTGCATCTGTATTAAATATTTTTCTACTTTTTAGTCGTGTAGATAGTACATCTATTATATCATCTTTATACTCAATAGGCTCCCACTCAGATGGAAACATATCTATTATATCAAATAAAACTTGACGAATTGTACTAATATCATCCTTATTTATTCGCCCTTTTTTTACAAGTTTTTTTGTCTCTTCTTTTAATACATATCTATTTGACAAAGTAACATTACACTCTGAAAATATTCCTCTTGAAAAAATATCCATACTATTTTCAAGAATTTTCTCATACATAATCCCATCAGATAAAGCATTTCCAACGAATCTTCCAACCCAAACCCCAACTAAACCCCACAAAAAAGGCATTTTTCAAAAAAAAAGTTGTAATTCCGTAACTACAACT
>WFYP01000048.1 GCA_015490055.1 Nitratifractor sp. | reverse complement strand
TTTGAATGATAAGTAGGGATACGCAAGCCGAACGGATTCAAAGCGAAGTCGAATGGACTATAAACAATATATTTTAAGGATTTTTTATGAAAAAGTTTTTCTTACTTTTCTTAGCACTTGGTGCTACTGCATTCGCTGGTGAAAACGGTGGAGCAGATATGATTAAGGCATATTCAGTAGTTGCTGCTGGTGTTGGTCTTGGACTTGCTGCACTTGGTGGAGCTATTGGTATGGGTCATACTGCGGCTGCTACTATTGCAGGTACTGCTAGAAACCCAGGTTTAGGTAGTAAATTAATGACAACAATGTTCATTGCTCTAGCGATGATCGAAGCGCAAGTTATCTATACACTTGTAATTGCACTAATTGCACTTTACTCTAACCCATTCCTATAGTAGGAATATAATAAAGTAGGTTTTACCTACTTTATTTCTTTTATAATTCCCCTTATATTTTACTCAAAACTTATATGCGGTAGTGGTGGAATGGTAGACACGCTAGCTTGAGGGGCTAGTGAGTGTAAGCTCGTGGAGGTTCAAATCCTCTCTACCGCACCAATAAATCTTACTAATAAACTATGAAAAACCTTTTTTTAACACACTTTTATACATTATTCTATTTTTTTAAACTTTATATAAGATTTTACCCATATAATTTAAGTATAAAATAAAAAAAGGATAATAAACATGACAAAAGCAGAATTTGTTGAATTAATAAAAGAAAAAGGTGAGTTTACAAGTAAAGCAGCTGCAGAGAATGCAGTTAAAGCATTTTTAGACTCTATAACAGAAGTATTAGTAAAAGGAGATAGCGTAACTTTCGTAGGTTTCGGTACTTTCTCTGCTGTAGATGTTCCAGAAAAAAGTGGTAAAATTCCAGGGACTGATAAGACTTATACTAAGCCTGCTCACAAAGCTCCTAAATTTAAAGCTGGTAAATCTTTAAAAGAAGCTGTAGAAGGTAAATAATAATACGCCCTCCTGGGCGATTATTAGTAACTTCAGTTAAAAACTTGTAACTTACTACTTCAAACTTTCAACTATTAACCAAAGTAAGGTTAAGATTTAACCCACTTTTTAATTCTTTTAAATGTACTTTCGAATATACTACTGTGTGGTTTACTCTCTAATCCGAAACTCTCTTGCAGTTTTGTAACTAACTCTTTTTGTTCATTTGTTAGTTTTTTAGGATAATTTATTTTAATTTGTGCAATAAATCTACCTCTTCGGCTAGGATTATTTACATTTGGTACACCTTTACCTTGGAATATAAAGTGCTCTTTATCTTTAACTTTTGGAGATAACTTAATAGATAAACTTCCCTCTAAAGATGGAACTTCTATCTCTTCTGATAGTAATAGTTGTGTAAAGAATACTGGAACTTCTATATATATATCGTTTCCATCTCTTACAAAGTGCTCATCTTCTTCTATATTAAAATGTAAATATAAATCACCACGATGACCAAGGTTATCTTTATTACCTTTAGCAGGTACTCTAAGACGATTACCCATATCTATACCTGCTGGTATATTAATTGTTACTTTTTCTTGTTTTACAATACCACCTATACCTTTGCACTCTATACAATGTTCTTTAGCAACTTGACCTTTACCATCGCATTTTGGACACTCTTGTGCAAATGTCATAAAACCTTGACGCATAACAACTTGACCTTGACCACCACAATAGTCGCAAGTAGATAGTTTACCGTCTTTTGCTCCAGTACCTTTACAAGTTTTACAAGGCTCTTTGTAAGATACTTCTATCTCTTTCTCTACCCCAAATATTGCTTCATTAAATGCTAAGTCTATCTCTAACTCTACATCTAATGGATATGGCATAGAACTATCTCTTTGAGTTCTGCCTCCTTGAGAATTAAATCCAAATGAGTCACCAAACATAGAGTTGAAAATATCCATTATATCATCCATACCCCCGCCACCAAAGCCACGACTTGCATTACCGGTTAAACCTTCTTTACCATATGTATCATAAATTTGTCTCTTTTCATTATCTGATAGTACAGCATAGGCTTCGCTTATTATTTTAAATTTCTCTTCCGCCTCTTTGTCTCCAGGATTTTTATCTGGATGATATTTAAGTGCTAATTTTCTATATGCTTTTTTTATTTCAGTTGTAGTTGCATCTTTTGATACTTGTAAAACTTCGTAATAACAAAGTTCTTTCATATTTGAATATCCTTATATAATTTTTGCGTAATTTTATCACAATAATTATATAATTATGGAACTAAAGTTATATAAAATAAGGATATATATTAATGGTAGTTCATATAGTAATGATTAAATTCAAAGAAGATACAACAAAAGAGCAAATTTTAGATATAAAAAAGAGACTAGAAGAGTTAGTAGATAAAATAGAACCACTTAAGACTATGGAAGTTGGTTTAAATTTTAAACCAAGTGATAGAGCTATGGATTTAGTATTAACTGCTATTTTTGATACTAAAGAGGGGTTAGAGATTTATAGCCCACATCCCGCACACCAAGAGGTTGTAAAAGATATTAAAGCTTTAGGCGAATATACAAAAGTCGTCGATTATGAAAAATAGCTTAGAGCCATTTAAAAACTTAGCAGAAGCTTTTGGCTCTTTGCCAGGAATTGGCGAAAAGAGTGCACTGAAGCTTGCATACCATATTGTAACTGAAGGCTCATATGATGGCATTAAACTTTCGCACGCAATCGAGAGGGCATTAGAGAGTATAAGGGTTTGTTCTAAATGTAATAATTTAAGTGAAGATGAACTATGTGCTATATGTAGCGATACTATGAGAGATAGTAGCAAAATATGCCTTGTAGAGAGTGCGAAAGATATTATTACTATCGAAAAATTAGGTCAGTATGATGGAATATATTATGTTTTAAACGATAGTGATAGTTTCGATTTATCACACTTAAGAGAGGCTCTAGTTGGGGTAAAAGAGTTAATATTCGCATTTGCTCCATCAATAGCAAGCGATACTATGATGCTATATTTAGAGAGCCAATTAGAAGATTTAAACTTAAACTTTACAAAAATAGCCCAAGGCGTACCTACTGGTATTTCACTAGAGAATGTAGATACCCTCTCTCTTGCTAGAGCTATTGAAGATAGGGTATCTATTTAAAATGTAGGGTCGTTTTATCGACCAATAATTCAGATTAATGCCTATTTTATGGTCGATAAATCGACCCTACGCGTATATTAATAAACCATCAATTCTTAATTCTTAACTCTTAATTCTCTCCCGCCTATATACACGCTATCAGCACTTTCGCAATTTAGTATTGTATGTAGTGCTAATGAGCCTTTATCTTCATATTTTAAATCATCTGGTAGTGTAAATATTGCAAAGTCTGCCCAATATTTTGGCTTTATTTTCCCAATTTTTAAATTTAGTGCATTAGATGCTGTTGTTGTGACCGATTCTATTAATCTAGTTGCCAACTTATTTAAATCGGCTTGAAAGTGTATAGTTAGGGCTGCACGCATCTCTTCTAGTATATTAAGTGAGTAGTTAGAGCTTAATCCATCTGTTCCTAGTAGTACTCTGTCTATATGCTCTATTGGTGCTCTACCGCAACCTAATAGTCTGTTTGAACGAGGGCAGTGTATTACAGAGTGCCCATTTTTATTTATAGTTTCAATTTCATTCTCTTTTACCTGCACAGCATGAGTAAATAGTGTAGGTATATTTTTAAAGGCATTTAAAAACTCTTCTATAGTTGTAACTGCTGTTGTTGTGTTAGAGAAGTTTTTGAAAAACTCTAAGAAGTCACCACTAGAGTTCTCTAGCCACTCTCTCTCTGCCTGTGATTCTAAAAAGTGTGCTGTTGTTATTAAGTTTTGACTTTTGGCTATATTTAAAACCTCTCTAATTAAAAATGGGTGTACAGAGTAGGGTGAGTGTATCGCAATAGCAGGAATTAGAGTATCGCTTTTTAATTCTATAGATTCTGCAACTCTATTTTTAAAATCGTTAAATAGGGCATCTATAGCAGCAGGGTTAGAGCCTATAACTTCGTTAAAAAATATTACTCTTTGCTCTAGTTTTGCACACACTTCGAGCTCTGCACCATAGCTTGAGATTGCACCAAATGTTGTAACTCCGCTCTTTAGCATCTCGTCTGCTTTCTCTTTTATTAAATCTTTGTTTAATTTAGATACTAACTCTTCTCTATTTTCAATTACACTATAGAGCCAACTCATAAAGTCGCCATATTTTAGAGTTGCTCTATTCGCACTAAACTCTAAATGCACATGTGGGTTTATGAAACCTGGATATAGTACGCTATTATTGGGGTATGTAATTAGTTGGGCATTTGGAAATTCTGCTTTTAATTCATCTAATGTTGCTATTTTTTCTATTTTTTTATCGAAAGCAACTGCTACATTTTTTTTGTATTCGCCATCTATATATGTATATTTAGAACTTATTATCTTCATCTTCTGCCTTTTAGCTTTATTTTAAAGAGTTTATAACTACACTTTTAATAAAATGATACCAAAATTATAAACAAAGGTAGATTATGAAAATAGTAGTTATCCAAGGACCAAACTTAAATATGTTAGGAGTTCGCGAGCAACATATTTACGGACCAATGAAATTAGAAGATATCCATGCTCAAATGAAAAATTTTGCAGAACAGAATGAAATTGAGATAGAGTTTTTTCAAAGTAACTTAGAGGGTGAGATTGTAGATAGAATTCAAGAGTGTATGGGCGATGCTGATGGTATTATTATCAACCCTGCTGCTTACTCTCACACTTCTATTGCTATTAGAGATGCGATAGCAGCGGTTGAAATTCCAACAATAGAAGTACACTTAAGTAATATTCACGCAAGAGAAGATTTTAGAAAAAAATCTTTAACAGCAGAGGTGTGTGCAGGTGTAATTGCAGGTGTTGGACCATTTGGTTACCACTTAGCGATGATTGGTATGACACAAATTATTAGCGAAATTCAAGCTATGCAAGAGGCTCAAGCACAAGCAGAGCAGGGGCAAAACGCATAATGAATTATATCGTTTTTAAAGACGAAAACGCACTCTATTTCGAGTGCGGATATAGTTGTGATAATGCTATTTTTTTAACTTTAGGGGGCGAGAGCTTTTTTATTACAGATGGTCGCTACAAGATAGAGGCTAAAAAATCTGTAAAAAATGCAAAAGTGTGTATTGCTAACTCTTTAATCGATAAATTGGTAGAGATTTTGAAAAAAAATAGAGTTAAAAAAGTAGTAATTGACCCAGCTGAGTGGGATATATATAGTTTTAATAAGCTTAAAGAGTCTGTACCTACAAAGTTTAAATTTAAACCAAACTTTTCTCATCTTAAGCGTATTATCAAGAGTAATAGCGAAATAGAGCTGTTACAAAAAGCTGTGAAAATTGGAAAAGAGTCGTTTAAAAAAGTTGCTTACGAAATATCTACAAGCAATTTACGAAAAGAGAGTGAATTAAACTTTTTAGCTGAATCAATACTTCGAGATTATGGAAATAGAGATATAAGTTTCGAGCCAATTTTGGCAATTAGTGAAAATGCAGCTAAGCCACACGCATTGCCAACAAGCCGAGTATTAGAAGCTGGTGATTTACTTTTGTTTGATGCTGGTGTAAAGTATAAAAGATACTGTAGCGATAGAACTAGAACCTCTTTTTATGATGGTGAAGTAAATTTTAAAATAAAACAGCAGTTTGGCTCTAAAAAGATACAAAAAGCTTACGATACTGTACTAAAAGCCCACGATAGAGCTATTAAAAAAGCAAGAAGCGGTATGAAAGCAAAGCAGATAGATGCACTTGCTCGAGATGTAATAGAAAAAGCGGGCTTTGGTGACTGTTTTGTACACTCTACTGGTCATGGTGTTGGTTTAGATATTCACGAAATGCCATACATCTCTAGCCGAAGCGATACTGTTATCGAAGATGGTATGGTATATACTATTGAGCCTGGTATCTATATAGAGGGTGAGTTTGGCATTCGCATTGAAGATATGGTAGTAATGCAAAACGGTAGAGCTAAAGTGCTTTAGGATATTTTTTTGAGTGGCTATCTATATTTAGACTTAAAAGATGGGAAAGAGCTTATAAAAAGTAGAAACTTTCCAAAAAAGTTTGCCTCTTGCTCTAGTGGAAAAGTTGCATTAATTGGCGTTGGTGGAAATATTGGTGATGTTAAAAGAGAATTTAATCGACTGCTTGTTAAGTTAAAACGAGATGCTTTAGTTAAAGTTTTAAATACATCTGTAATTTATAAAAACCCCCCATTTGGATATTTGGAACAGGCTTATTTTTTTAATACATTAATTTTAATAGAGACTAAGTTGCAAGCTATGGAGCTTTTAAGATATCTACAGAGAGTCGAGAAGCATTTTGGGCGAAAAAGGCTATTTAAAGATGCCCCAAGAACGCTAGATTTAGATATAATATTTTATGAAAAGCAAAAAATAAATAAAATACCAAAACTTATAATACCCCACCCACATTGGAGCGAGCGTGATAGCGTGGTTTTACCATTAAAGTTTTTAAAAGGAGCAAAATGTTTAGCGAAAGTTTTATAGCACCAAGCCCAGAAGAGGCGTATAAGCTAGCTATACAGAAGTATGGCTCTATTGACAATTTTAAAATTATAAAAGCAACTCAATATAAAAATAGAGATAAAGAATTAGTATCAGAAATTACTATAGAAGTTAATGAAGATGCATACTTAGAGAGTTGTGGAATAAGTGAAGAAGAGGCTTTAATCGAAGAGATGAATTTACTAAAGAGCAAAATGGATAAAATGAGAGAAGCCTTATCTCCTAACAGTGTTACTGAAAATAAAGAATCTAAAGATGAGATAGAGATAGTTAAGGATCTATTAATAAATAGAGGCTTAAGTAGAAATTGGGTTGAAAATATGCTAAATCCGTTTATCGGTACACAAGTTGCTCAAGATAAAAAATTGTTATTATCATTTGTATTAGAAGAGATAGAAGAAGCAATAGAGATTAGTAAAAAGACTATAGATAGTAGAATTAATATATTTGTTGGTACAACAGGTGTAGGCAAGACTACCACTGTTGCTAAGCTTACCGGTTGGAGTGCGCTAAAAGGGGTTAATCCTGATGACATTGCTTTGATAAATTTAGATAACTATAGAGTTGGAGCACAAGAGCAATTAGGATTTTATGCTAAAAGTATGGGAGTAGATTATTACTGCCCAAGCACTCCAGATGAATTAAAAGATGTAATAAACTCTTTGACTTTTAAAAAACTTATATTTATAGATACTGCTGGTAGTTCACCATATGATAGAGAAAAGCTTTTAGATACAGTAAAGTATTGTAAGAGTATAGATAGTACACTAAAAACTTTAAGTGCTACTTTAGTTGTTTCTGTAACTTCTAAATACGAAGATTTAAAAGATATATATGAACATTTCTCTTTTTTAAATATTGATAATGTAATAGCTACTAAATTTGATGAGACAAAAAAAGTTGGTAATTTAATAGCCTTTTTGCTGGATACTAATTTGCCTGTATCATTTTTGAGTGTGGGGCAAGAGGTACCAATAGATTTAGAAATTGCAACAAAGCGACGAATTTTAGAAGCATTTATTGGCGAGATTGATGAGAAATAATCTACAAGCTAGTAATTTGCTTAAGGTATATAGCAAAGAGTTTACTAGCTTTTTAGAGAGTGAAAAGATAGAGTTTTCTAAAGAAAGTTTTAAAAATGTATCTGTTGGTAGCTGGATTGAGATAGAGAGCAGAGAGTTAAAAGCTAGATATATTTCAGATAAAAGAGTAGTTGCAGATTCTATTTTAGAGGCTAATGGTAACTATTTTTATGCAGATATTAGCTTTGCTAAAAAGAGTAAAGAGTATAAAAAAAATAGAGATAAATCATCTTTTTCAATAAAGATAAAAGTAGATAGAAAAATTATAAAAAACTCTTATATCGCTTTGAGTTCTTTACCTGTAGATGTTGTTATTATGAGAGGTAGTAAAGTTTTTGCATATGCGAATTTATACTTTAATGGCTCTTTTTTGCTAGAGTTAAAGGAGATTTTGTGAAAAAAGTATTAGTTGGAATGAGTGGTGGAGTTGATTCTACTGTAACTGCTGTAATGCTACAAAAAGAGGGTTACAAAGTGGAAGGTGTATATATGCTTATGCACTCACTGAAGCACTTAAATGATGAAAATATAAAAAAAGCTCAAAAAGTTGCAGATTATTTAGGAATAAAACTGCATATTCATAATATAGAAGATGCCTTTAAACAAGAGGTTTATAACTACTTTGTAGAGAGCTATAAAGAGGGCTTAACCCCAAATCCTTGTGTTATATGTAATAGAAAAATAAAATTTGGTAAAATGGTAGAGTTTGCAGACTCTTTAGGTATTGAACATATTGCCACAGGACACTATGTAAGGGTAAAAGATGGAGCTATATATAAAGGCTTAGATGATAGTAAAGACCAGAGCTATTTTTTAGCTGAAGTTAAAAAAGATGTTTTAAATAGAGTAATTTTTCCTTTAGGAGATTGGCTAAAAGAGGATGTTAAAAAGTATGCTTCTAATATTGATGTACTACAAGAGTTTGCAACTCAGAGTGAAAGTAGCGAAGTATGCTTTGTAGAAGATAGCTATATAGATGTTTTAAAAGAGCATACAAACCCAGATATGCCAGGGGTTGTAAAAGATTTAGAAGGTAATATTGTAGGTGATCATAAGGGGTTTATGCACTACACAATAGGAAAGCGTAGAGGTTTTTTTGTAAATGGTGCACACGACCCACATTTTGTATTGGATATAGATGCTAAAAATAATACACTTATTGTTGGTAAAAAAGACTCTTTAGCAAAAAAAGAGATAGTAATTAGTAATATAAATCTATTTGAAGATTTAAAAGATTTTGATTGTACAGTAAAGGTTCGATATAGAACTTCTGGTTTAGAAGCAAATGTTAAAATAGAGAATAATATTGGCTTAATAACTTTAAAAGAGCCAGCTTTTGGGGTTGCTAAAGGACAATTTGCTGTATTTTATGATAATGATAAATTACTTGGTGGTGGTGAAATTATTGATATTTTAGATTAAATTATTAATTAATGAAGAGTTTTGAAATTGATAAGTTAAATCTCAAGCCAAAGAGCTTGAGAATTTAGCTTCATTACTGAGCGTTTACGTTCTCTGCTTGAGGACCTTTTTGACCTTCACCGATTTCGTAAGTTACTTTTTGACCTTCTTGTAAAGTTACACGACCACCATTTGGGTTGTTAACTTGACGGAAGTGAACAAATAGGTCTCCTTGTCCGTTATCTTGACTAATAAAACCATAACCTTTTTCATCGTTGAACCACTTAACAGTTCCTTCTAATACATTAGACATTTTTTACCTTTTATAAAATTAAATTCACTTAAATCGTCTAAAATTTAAGCGGAAAATTTGTGGGAAGTATTTCTAGCAGGGTAACACAAAGTAACGCATTGCAAGAAGAGAATCTATCCTCAACCTTTTCAAGAAGCATTATAGCTGAATTTTTTTAAATAAAGCTAGTAAATAGATAAAAAATTACAATTTAAATAAAAATAAGAGTTATGACCATCTTTTGT
>WFYP01000047.1 GCA_015490055.1 Nitratifractor sp. | reverse complement strand
CATCCTGTTTTGTAACAAGTTTAAAATACAAATCTTTCATTAAAAATGGATAAGGTATATCAATATTTTCTCCTGATATTTTTAAATGTGATTCAATATCAGATAAAGAACGAAAAAATTCTTGTAAATTCCATATAAGTGGAGATTCTATAAAAATTGGCATAAATCTGCATTTCTGATCATTTTTACATTGAGTTTCCTGAATATCTCCATCCTTAAAGATAGATTTATAAATATTGTTTTCTGTCTTTAATATAATTTTAGCATTTTCTGTAATACTGTCTTTGAACAATATATTCATACTATGATAAATATATGAATGTGCATCACTATTCTGACTAAATAATGAATTTCTATAGTTAAAAGCTTTTGTTTGCATAAATAAAGCCTTGCCAACAGTACTCTTCCCTGTATCATTCTCTCCAGCTATAACGGTGAGACCATCTATTTTAACATTAGCCTCTTTTATCATTCCTATGTTTTTTAGCTGAAGTTCCATAACTTTCCTTATTTTTTGCTATTTAGCCCTAAAGCTCTGTCTATCTTTTTTTGATCAAAACCGCATATCCACTGTGTTCCAATTAGTACAACAGGTACACCTCGACAGCCGTTGCTTATGCAGTCTCTTGCGGCTCTTTTATCTTTGCTTACATCTATGCTTTTAAACTTAATGCCTTGCTTTTTAAAGTAGTTCTTGGCTCTTGTGCACCAAATGCAAGATGGTGATGTAAAAAGAACTACATTTTTTTGTCGTTTTTTTTGTGTTTCAGCCATCTTTTGCTCCTTTTATAGAATTACTTCAATTTCGCTAGAGTCTAATTCTACTTTTTTAGATTTGCTTATTCTATCTTCTTGTAGTTTAGCTTGTAGCTCTGCATCGTCAAGTGCCATTATCTGTATTGCTAAGTATGCTGCATTTACTGCACCTGCTTTTCCAATTGCTACTGTTCCAACTGGCATACCTGAGGGCATCATCACTGTACTTAAAAGTGCATCTTCTCCGCCTAATGGACCACTTTGCATTGGCACACCTAGTACTGGCTTTGTAGTTGCTGCTGCTAATGCACCTGCTAAGTGGGCTGCCATTCCAGCGGCTGCTATAAATACTTGTGCACCTTTTTTCTCTGCTTCTAAAATATAATCGTGTGTTCTCTCTGGGCTTCTATGAGCTGATGATATTATAAGCTCATATGGTACACCAAACTTCTTAAGTGTTTCGGCACACTCTTTCATTACTTCGTAATCGCTTTTGCTTCCCATTACTATTGATACAAATTTCATATTTCTCCTTTTAATCGCAACTTGGTTCTAAACTCATAGGTGTAGATTCACTCTTAAGCCCTTTTTTCTCTAATGCCTCTGCTATTTCACGACGCAATATTGTGTAACTTGGTAGCTTAGTTGGCAAAGCAATATCTTTTGTGTATCCGCTGTGTACACAATCTAACTCTTTACCATCGCTTGTAGTTATCTTTTTAAACTCTAGCCACCATCTGTTATCTTCCATAAATACTTTGCCAATTTCGTTATCTACAGCCTCTAACTTTGCTCCAACAGGTAAGACAATTTCCACTCTATCGCCAATGCAAGTTTTATCTTTGCACTTCCAACTTTTGCCATCTTCTGCAACTAAACCTGCGACTTGATGTGTTCCGTACTGTATAGAGAATTCGTGCGATTGCGTATCTTTTTTCTCAAATGGTCTGCTGATTAAATAAGCATCGGTAAAGCCACGGTTTTGTGTAGTGTTTAGCTCCGCTTGGTATCTACTTGGCTCAAAATTACCTGCATAAAAGTCATCTATTGCGTGGCGGTAAGCTTTTGTAACTACACCAGCATAGTACGGCGATTTTGTACGACCTTCGATTTTTAAAGAATCTATAACGCCACTTTTTAAAATTTCGTCTATATGCGAAGCCATATTCATATCTTTGGCATTCATAATGTATGTGCCTACTTCTTCCTCTTCGTCTAGTCTAAAGGTTGTTCCACTCTCTGGATTGTGTGCATAAATTTCGTATGGGAAACGGCAATCGTTTGCACAGCTTCCTCTGTTTGGTACACGCCCAGTTTGAAGAGCCGAAACTAAACAGCGACCACTATATGCAAAACACATAGAGCCATGTACAAATACCTCTAGCTCTAAATCTGGCAAGTGTGTTTTAATAGCTTCGCAATCTTTTAAGCTTATCTCTCTTGCTACAATTATACGCTTTACTCCCAAGTCGTAATAGACTTCGGCATCTATGGCATTCATAACATTTGCTTGCGTAGATAAGTGTATTGGAATATCTGGTGCAACTCTTGCTGCAATTTTTACAACCCCTGGGCTAGAGACTATTAAAGCGTCAGGCTTTAGCTCTGCAATTTTTGCAATATGGTTTTCGTATAGCTTCATTTGCGAATTAAATGGAAAAGAGTTTACAGTTGCATAAACCTTTTTACGAAGACTATGGGCATACTCTATACCCTGTGCGTAAGACTCCATATCGAACTCCTTACCAGAGCGAATACGAAGCGAAAATGTACTTGTACTACCATAAACAGCATCTGCACCATAGTTAAGTGCTATCTTTAATTTTTCTAAATTACCGGCAGGTGCTAATAGCTCTACTCTATTTTCCATCTGTCTCTTATACACATCT
>WFYP01000046.1 GCA_015490055.1 Nitratifractor sp. | reverse complement strand
GCTTTATTTGGATCTTTTGTTAAGTTTAAAAAGCCTGCATATACCATATATGCTTCTGTTGGTAGTTTCTCTTTTTGTATTGCACTCCACAATAAATTAGAAGCCTCTTTAAATTTTTTTTGTTTATAGAGTATAGAGATTATCCCTTTTAAACTCTTCCAATTATGCTCTTTTTGATATAATTTTTTATATATACTAAGAGATTTATCATCTTCACCTTTTAAAGAATAAAGATATGCCAATTCATACATAGAATCTATATCTTTATTAGACATATCCTCTATTACTTCGATAACACCATCGGTATTGCCATCTTTAGAGTAGAGTCCACCTAATAATTCATAAAGCTCTTTACTCTTCTTTTTACTAAGTACAACTTTTAACTCTTTAATTACATCTTTAATATCTCTATACTCTAAAGATGAATAAAAATACTCTACTAAATACTTTTCGTTATTTGTTAATTCAAACAGTTTTTTCCAAGTATTGGCTGCCTCTTTTGGATTACTCTTAGCATAAACTAATGCTTTCATTATTAATGCATCTTCGTTTTCATTATTACCTGCAAATGTAACGCTACTAAGCAATAATGCTACTAAAATATATTTAACTATTTTCATCTAATATTACTCCTGGACACTCTTTTATTAACTCTTTTGTATCGCTTTTAAATTGCGACCAAAAAGGGAAAGTTCTACACTGTTTTGGGCGTACTTCGTATATACTGCACATTCTTTTACTCTTGTCAAAAAATATGCAAGCATAACCCAACTCTTCGTCTTTATACTCTTTTAGAGAGTATCGATTTTTTGCTCTTATAAGATAAGTTTTTGCAAACTCTTCTATACTTAGTTTAAGATGCTCTACCATAGCCTCTATCTCTGGATAATTCACCCAAATATAACCACTCTCGCCAATACAGCAAGCCCCACCACAGCTGGCACATGCTGATGAATCAAAACAAAATTTATACCCATCTTCTCTAATCACTTATAGCCTTTATAGAGTGTGTATTTGCATCTTTAAATGCACGGCTTGCCTCTTGTGTATATTTGCCATCTTCATCAAATACAATTAAAGGTGGCATAATTTTACACTTTGCTTTAGAGCCTTTTCTAGCTGCTATCATAACAATTTTTGCCTCTTTATTAGCTTTTGGATGTACAAATTTTACAAATTCTGGCTGAAGGTTGCAACTCTTTAACTCACTCATTATATCATCTATCTGCCACGCATCGTAGCAAAATACAAAATAGCCTCTTTGCTTTAACATTTTAGCACCCTTAGCTATAAGTAAACTTAGTGGCAAATGGTGCTCGTATCTTGCAATATTTTTCGACACATTGGGGCTTTGGTTGTTATCTACTTTATAAAATGGTGGATTTGATACAATAAAATCAAATTCTACATCTGGCTTATACTCTTGTAAAGTTTTGTTTTGAATCTTCACACTTAAACCATTTATTTCAAAATTTTTTACCGCATAGTTATACATCTGCTCTTGCTTCTCTACAGCGTAATAGTTTGCTTTAAAATCTTTAGCCAAAAGTGAGCTAATAACCCCAACACCACAGCCAATATCTAAAACATTACCACGAATATTAAACTCTTTTGCAAAAGCGTAAAGAAAAATTGAGTCACTATTATAACAGTATCCATCGGGAGATTGGTATAAAAACAGCTTCATATGTTATCTTTTTTAACCGAATTATACCAACTTTTTGATACAATCGCGATATGAAGAGCGAAAACAGTAAATTAAATCCACCATCAACAGATTTTTGTACATTAGATTACGATTGTGCCTACTTAAAAGGTAGAAGTGTAAGAATGAATTATCGTTATGTATTTAACTCTAATGCAAAATTTAATACAACAGTCGTACAGAGAGGTTGGCGACGATTTGGAAAGTACTACTTTTACCCTATTTGCCAAGGTTGTAATGAGTGCAAAAGTTTAAGAATCGATGTAAAAAACTTTAAAACATCTAAATCTCAAAGAAAAGCGATAAATAGAAACAAAGAGACAAAAATAGTAATTCAAAAACCAACTGTAACAGCACATCATATTGATTTATATAATAAATATCATAATTGGAAACGAGAAAAAGATGGCTGGAGTGGTGGAGGAATTACACCAAAAGAGTACTTAGAAAATTTCGCCGAAGGTCCATACAACTTTGGGAAAGAGGTACTATATTTTATAGATAACAAATTAGTTGGCGTGGACTTAATAGATATTGTAGAAGATGGCATAAGCTCTATCTACTTCTTTTACGACCCAGATTATGCACGCTACTCATTAGGTACATATTCTCTAATAAAACAGATAGATATTGCTAAAGATTTAGGGCTAAATTGGATATATTTAGGTTATTGGGTAGATGGTTGTAAAGCTTTTGAGTATAAGCAAAACTTTAAACCTCTGCAAATTTTAGATGGCTTTCCAAACTTTGATGAAGAGCCACAATGGGTAGATTATAAAGGAAATAAGTAATATGAAAGTAGGAATTATAGGTTTAGGCTTAATGGGTGGCTCTTTTGCCCTAGCTTTAAAAAAACTCTACAAAAACAAGGGTGAAAAGTTAGAAATTGTAGGAATAGACCACAACGACCAACACTGCATAGAGGCACTAGAGCTTAAAATTGCAGATAGAATTACAGATGATATTAATGATTTGTTAGATTTAGATTTAATAATTTTAACCGTACCTGTAAATGCTATGCTAAAGATTATTCCCGAGTTAAAAGATATATCAGAGCATACTACTGTAATAGATTTTGGTAGTACAAAAGAGTTAATTATAAAAGCCATTCCAAAAGAGATAAGAGCAAATTTTGTCGCAGCTCACCCAATGACAGGAACCGAAAAGTTTGGACCAACAGCTGCTGATAGAAAGCTATATAGAGGTAAAGTAGTAGTACTTTGCGACACAGAAGAGAATGACCCAAAACATTTGAAACTGGCTAAAAACCTCTTTAGAGAATTGGGTATGAAAATTTTCTATATGGGAGCAAAAGAGCACGATAGACACGCTGCCTATATTTCGCATATGCCACACGCTGTTAGTTTCTCTTTAGCTAATGCAGTAATGGCACAACAAAATCCACAAAGTATTTTAGCTATGGCTGGCGGAGGCTTTAAAGATATGAGCCGAATTGCCAAAAGTTCACCAAATATGTGGATAGATGTATTTAAACAGAATAAAGATAATCTACTAGATGCTGTAGATAGTATAAATAGAGAATTAGCAAAATTCCAAGAGTTGGTAGAAAACGAAAATTGGGAAGAGTTAAGAAATTGGATTCTAAATGCCAATAAACTACACGATATTTTGTAAGCTGAAGTTACAATTATTTACTTGTATGGGTTATACCCTTGTGGCTATCCTATACTTAAAGTAAAGTATTTTACTTACAACATTCAGGGTAGCCATCATTGCCATTAAGTTAAGGATTTTATAGCCATTTCTTGGCTTTAAGCTCAAAGCCAAAGGCTTAAAGCTAACCACTTCGTCACTCTCACAGAAGTGGGAGTCCATGATTTTAACTGCCTAAAAGTTGAAAAAATATTTTTTCTGCAATTTAAACTGTGGATTCCCGTTTTCACGGGAATGACATGGTGGCAAGCTTTTGGCTTTGTGCTTTAAGCTTAGTGCATTTTATGGAGTTAAAACTCTTAACTTAATGGCAATGGGTCTGCCCCTGCATGCTGGATAGTATTACAGAAATTGTAATTTGTAGAGCCTAACCATTTTGGGTAGTTACAAATGCAAATAGAATTTACATGGTGTAGTATGCTAAAGGTAGCACGCCCTACAAAAATACGATTACTTATGCTCTTCTAAAGCCTCTTCTATCTTTTTGTTTATATCAGAGTTTGCAAATTTAATTGCTTGGAATATTGCATTTTTTATAGCTTTGGCGTTTGAGCTACCATGACTAATAATTGCACATCCATTTACACCTAAGAGTGGTGCTCCACCATACTCTGCGTAATCTACCTGCTTTTTAAGATTGGTAAATACTTTTCTTTTCATTAAAAGTGCTCCAATTTTTGCAGGAATAGATTTTTTAATATTTTGACGCATTAAATCTATAATTGCTGATGCAACACCTTCGCTAGTTTTAAGCACAATATTACCTGTAAAACCATCTGTTACAATTACATCTACAGAGCCATTAAAGATGTCACGACCCTCTACATTGCCTACAAAGCCAGTAATATCTTTTAAAAGTGGGAATGTCTCTTTTGTTAAATCGTTACCCTTACTATCCTCTTCACCATTACTTAGCAAACCAATTCTAGGACGAGATATACCCATAACCTCTTGAGCATATGCTTTACCCATTACTGCAAACTCATACAGGTTTCTTGGCTTACAATCTGTAACTGCACCAACATCTAAAAGCAGAGATTTGCTTCCGGCATTTGTTGGCATAAGTGTTGCTAATGGTGGTTTATTAACATGTGGCAATCTTCCTATTCTAAGTGTAGCTAGTGTCATAGTTGCCCCACTATGTCCAGCCGAAACTACACCATTTGCTTTGCCATCACGAACTAACTCTACTGCTTGAAAAATAGAAGACTCTTTTCTCTTTAAAGCATCTGTCGCCGCATCGCTCATAGATATTACATCTTCACAGTGAACAATTTCGATAGCATCTAAATAGTATTGGGGAAGGTAAGATAGTATTTCGTCTTGATTTCCAACTAAAATAGCTTTAAATTTAGCTTCGTCAAGTGCTTGTATTAAACCATCGATGATGGGTTCGCAACCATTGTCGCCACCCATTGCATCGATTGCAATAGTAATTTCGCTCATAAATTAATCTTGGCTCTTATACTCGCCAGTAGTTAGGTTCATTCTATGAGGCATTCTCCAAGTTCCATCTTCGTCTTTTACTGGTCTTGGTAGTGTTACTTTGTAGTGTGTTCTTCTTTTAGCTGCTCTAGTTTTAGAGTGTCTTCTCTTAGGTACTGCCATTTTATTTCCTTTCTAATTTGTTATTACAATAATTTTAAAATTCAACTTCTAGTAGTTCATCTGTATCTTGACATTCGCTACAAAAGTTGTAATCTTCTTTTATAGATGTAACTTCACTTAGGGCTAAATAGTCAAAATCTATCTTGCCATCGTAAAACTCTACTACATCTAATTCATCTTTGCCATTATACCCACCATCGCTTAATATTAAGCCTAATGGATAGTTAGCATCTATCTTATACTCTTTTCCACATCGATTACAGATAACCTCTACAGTCGATTTAAAGTTAGAGTCTAACTTAATGTTATCTCGGCTAACTCTCTCTAAAGTGCCAATTATCTCTATGCCATCTTTAGAGTAGTTAATATCTACAGGAGATTGCTTTATTTTAGAAAAGCTTATTTCCATCTACAAATCTCCTCTTTTTAAGTTAAAAGTTCGATAAATTAAAAAATTTCGCTTTGTGCAAAGAAGAATGCAATTTCATTTTTAGCATTCTCTAAAGAGTCGCTTCCGTGAACTGCATTTGCATCGATACTATCAGCAAAATCTGCTCTAATTGTACCAGCTTCTGCCTCTTTTGGGTTAGTTGCACCCATTAACTCTCTGTTTTTAAGAACAGCATTTTCGCCCTCTAATACAGAAACAACAACTGGTCCGCTAGTCATAAACTCAACTAATTCACCATAAAATGGTCTCTCTTTATGTACTGCGTAAAACTCGCCTGCTTGCTCTTTGCTTAATTGTAACTTCTTTGTAGCAGCGATTCTTAAACCATTGCTCTCAAATCTGTCTAGTATCTTACCGATAACACCTTTTGCTACTGCGTCTGGCTTAATAATTGATAGTGTTTGCTCCATAATGCATAATCCTATATGTAAATTTTGGATGTGATAATATCATAAATAGTTTTAATTGTATATTAAATTGTAGTGAAA
Organism: Nitratifractor sp.; assembly: GCA_015490055.1. Classification (GTDB taxonomy): domain Bacteria; phylum Campylobacterota; class Campylobacteria; order Campylobacterales; family Sulfurovaceae; genus JAADEQ01. Next base: position 6,745 of record WFYP01000046.1, on the reverse strand, counting down.
AATAAGTAGTTTAATAAAAAGTGTAAATTAAAGATACAACTCCGCAAAATGCGAAGTTGCTATAATATTGAATTAGTCTTCAATTACTGGAGTTCTCTCTGCTCTAGCTTCTGCTGGTACATCCTCTTTACAAGTTGCACCATCTGCACAGTCACCCCATACAATACAACCCTCAGTAGGACAAGCTTCAGCACAAGCTGGAGTATCATGGTAACCTACACACTCAACACACTTATCTGAATATACATAGTAGATTTCCTCTCCAGTTGGGTTATCATCCTCATCTACGATTGCTTCTACTGGACACTCATCGATACAAGCTGCACAACAAATACAACTATCTGTAATAATTACTGCCATTTATCTCTCCTTAAATATTAATTACTTTAACACTATAGCAAAAAATCTTACAAATTACTTTTAATAGCGAAAAAAAATGCTATTTTTTTGCCTCTAAGTAGGATTTTATCTCATTTACTTTGTCTAATCTCTCCCAAGTAAACTCATCTATCTCTCTACCAAAGTGCCCATATGCCGCAGTTTTACGGTAAATTGGCTTAAGTAAATCTAACTCTTTTATAATACCTGCTGGTCTCAAGTCGAATATGTCTCTTACACACTGCTCTAAAAGTAACGAATCGTAAGTTGTGTCACCATGAGTATCAACCATAATAGAAACTGGCTCAACAACACCAATAGCGTATGCAACTTGCAGAGTAACTCTATCTGCCACACCAGCTGCTACTAAATTTTTTGCTACATATCTAGCCGCATAAGCTGCACTTCTATCTACTTTTGTAGGGTCTTTTCCACTAAATGCACCGCCACCGTGAGGGCAGCTACCACCATAAGTATCTACTATAATCTTTCTACCAGTAAGCCCTGCATCGCCTTGTGGACCACCAATAACAAAACGCCCTGTTGGGTTGATATGATATACAACATCATCAGCCAGTAAATCTGCTGGAATTACTGCTTCTACTACTTCTCTGATAATATCTTCGTGCAGTTGTTTTTGCTCTACTTCTGGTGCGTGTTGAGTTGAAACAACAACTGTTTTTACACTAACAGGTTTACCATCTTTATAAGCTACACTAACTTGTGCTTTTCCATCTGGTCTAAGGTATGGAAGTGTTCCATTTTTTCTAACCTCAGCTAACTTAGATGTAATTTTATGTGCTAACAAAATTGGTAAAGGCATAAGCTCTTTTGTTTCGTTACAAGCATAACCAAACATTAAGCCCTGATCACCTGCTCCAATCTCGCCACTATCTTGATCTACACCTTGGTTAATATCAGCACTCTGCTCGCCAATACCATTTAAAACACCTGCACTTCTATAATCAAAGCCAAAAGTTGCATCTGTATAGCCAATCTCTCTAATTACCTCTCTTGCAATCTCTTGCATAGGTGCATATGTAGAGGTTTTAAGCTCTCCTGTAATAATACAAAAACCATTACTTACAAGTGTTTCGCAAGCAACTCTTGCATTTTTATCTTTCTCTATTATATAATCTAAAATCGCATCACTAATCTGGTCAGCCATCTTATCAGGATGACCCTCAGTTACCGATTCGCTAGTAAAAATGTACTCGCTCATTTACTCTCCATTTTATTAATTTTATCTGCAATTTGTTCTGGCATAATACCAAGATATTTCTCAACTTCTGCTGTAGCACCGTGTGGAATAAACTTATCTGGATACTCAAAGCTCTCAATCTCCACATCTTCTATGCCACTCTTTGCAAAAAATTCTAAAATAGCCGATGCTACACCGCCACTGTAAGCACTATCACTAAATATATACCACTTTTTAAACTTTTTAGCTAACTTGCTCAGTGCCTCTTCATCGAGTGGTTTAACAAATCTTAAATCTAAAATTGCTGGGTTTTTGCTTTTTAAAAGTTTTTTACTATCGATAGCTCTACCAACACCATTACCATACCCAACAAACAAAATCTCTTCGCCATCTTCTATTAAGTGTGATTTCCCATACTCAAATTTTGGTGTATCAAAATCATCAGCAATAAAGCTACCACGCGGATACCTAATAGCAAGAGGAGTATTAAAATCTAGTGAAAAATCTAACAAATTGTTAAAACTACTCTCGTTAAAAGGAGCGGCTAGTGTCATATTAGGTATAGCTCTTAAAAAGCTAATATCAAAAGCCCCTTGGTGGGTTTCGCCATCTTCTCCTACAATTCCAGCCCTATCCATTGCAAATACAACACCCAAATTCATTAAAGCTATATCGTGAATAACTTGGTCATACCCTCGTTGCAAAAAGGTAGAGTAAATCGTACAGTATGGTCTAAAGCCCTCTTTTGCTAAAGGTCCCATAGATGTAACTGCGTGTTGCTCTGCTATAGCTACATCCCAAAAACGTTTCGGAAACTCCTCTAAAAGTTTAGTTAATCCAGTTCCGCCAGGCATTGCAGCTGTAACACCTACAACTTTTTTATTCTGCTTTGCAAGTTCTAAAAGTTTATCGCCATAAATTTGGGTAGCACTCTTTTTAGAGCTAGCTTTTTTCAAACTCTTACCACTCTTTATATCGAAAGGTCCAACACCATGCCAATGCTCTTGTGGACCTTCTGCTATCTCATACCCCTTGCCTTTAATAGTTTGAGCATGCACAACAACTGGCTTTTTTAACTCTTTAGCAATTTTTAAAGCATCTATTATACCCTCTAAATTATGTCCACGAATTGGACCAATATACTCTATACCCAACTCTTCAAACAGTAATCCTGGAGTTATTAATTTTATAGAGTCTTCTAATCTTTTTGCCATATACATCGTAGCATCTGGCATATGCTCTAGTATAGACTCTACTCTTTTCTTAAACTTTTGATAAAAAGGCGAAGCCATACTTTTAGATAGGTACCTACTAACAGCACCAATAGGTTTAGCAATACTCATTTCGTTATCGTTTAGCACAATTACTACTGGATATTTTCTATCACCAAGTTCATTTAAAGCTTCGTAAACCATACCTGCACTCATAGAACCATCACCAATAAATGCAACTGGTATTCTATCTTCACCCTTAAGAGCAATCGCCTTAGCAGCCCCAACTGCAACCGATATAGAGGTAGAGCTATGCCCTGCTTTATAGTAGTCAAATTCACTCTCATCTGGCGAAGTATATCCACAAAGCCCACCAAACTGACGCAGTGTATCAAAACTATCCCATCTATCAGTAAGAAGTTTATGAGCATATGCTTGATGGCTAACATCAAAAATAAATGGGTCTTTATTAACATCAAAAACATAATGCATTGCAACTATTAAATCTACAGCCCCCAAAGTAGAGCTTAAATGTCCACCATTTTTACTAACAGTATTAAGTATCTTCTCTCTAATTTTACCTGCAAGCTCTTCTAGTTGCTCTATTGTATAGTTTTGAATATCCACTTACTTTTGCTCCTTCAATACTGATAGAATATTAAATATATCTATCTCATCAACTCTCTTATATTTTAAACCTAGCTTCTCTATAGCCTCTTTTATATCTTCTACTTTTATACCATTTTTTGGCTTAGAAGTTTCAAAAAGAGTCTCTGGTTTACTTTTAAGTAGAGTTGCTTTTAACACTATAACTCCTTAGACAACAGTTCAAAAAGTCTATCGTTTTGAGTAGCTGTTCCTATAGTAATTCTAACAGCATTTAGCCCATAACTTGCTAAATCTCTAATAATAACACCCTGCTTCATTAAATTTGTAGCAATTTTACTAGAGTCATATTTATCATCAAACATATATGTTATAAAGTTAGTAGAGCTAGGTATATACTCTATTGCCTTACTATTTGCAAACTCTACATATCTACCCATCTGCTCTTTGTTTAATGCTACACTTTTAGCCACAAACTCTTCATCTTTGCTCGATTCTATTGCAGCAAGCAAACTTAAAGTAGTAATATTAAATGGTGGTCTAACTTTATAGAGCACATCAATTAAACCCTTATTAGCAATACCATATCCAACTCTCATACCACCAAGTCCATAAGCTTTAGAGAAAGTTCCTAAATATATTACATTATCATACTTTAAAAAGTCTGTAGGAGTAACTCTATAATCTTCATCTTCCACATACTCCATATAAGCACAATCTACAACCACTAAGCTATCTTTAGGAGTTGCTTCTATAATTGCGAATATATCTTCTCTTTTAGTTGCATCGCCTGTTGGGTTATTTGGTGTACAAATATATACAATATCTGGATTCTCACTCTCGATTTTTTCAATAAATTCGTTAGCAATATGTTGATAACTAGGAGTTGTTATAACTTTTGCTCCAAACTGTTTAGCGTAAATATCATACATTGCAAAAGTTACAGCACTTCGTAAAATTTTGCTACTGCTGTTTAATTTTACATGAGATATAAACTCTAAAACTTGGTCGCTTCCTGCACCAATTATAATATTTTCGCTAGCTACACTAAATCTATCGCTTAAAGCCTCTTTTAACTCATACATACTGTCATCTGGATACAAAGCAGCCTTAGAAGCATTTTTGGCAATAGCCTCTGCCACTTTTGGCGAACACCCAAGAGGGTTCTCGTTAGATGCAAGCTTTACAACATCTTTTGCCTCTATTCCATACTCTCTTACAACCAACTCTATCGGCTTGCCAGCCTCATAAGTTTTAATATCTTCTAAATACTTATTATACATCATCTGCCTCTTTAACATAAGAGCCTAAAAACTTAATACTACTCTTATGTTTTTTAAATATATTTTGAATCTTTTCATCTTTTTTGTGTCCGTTAAACTCTAAAAAGAAAATAGACACACCACCTACAATATGAGATTTAATTTTAGTTAAATCTATCTGCTCTGCCTTAAAATCTAACAGAAAATCAACTAATGCCCCCGGTCTATTCGGTAACTTTGCTAAAATTGTTGTCTTATCTTCACCACTTGGTTCATTCTCGAAATCGCTAATTATAAAAAATCTGGTCTTATTATTATCGTTATCCTGTATGTTTTTAAACATAATAGGTAAATCATACATTTTAGCCGCAATCTCTGCACAGATAGCTGCACTTCCGGGCTCTTCTTTAGCAATTTGTGCTGCTTTTGCAGTCGATTCTACTGGAATTTGCTCTACATTATCAAGCCCAAAATCCTCTAAAAAGTTTTTACACTGCCCAAATGCAATATCTTTAGAGTAAATTCTCTTAATATCTTTAGGGTTATCAACAGTACTTGCCAAAACAGGATGTACACCTAAAACAACCTCTGCAACAATTTTTAAGTTGTAATCGCTTAAGCACCCTATTGTATCACTTACAATTCCATTATCACTGTTCTCTATTGGCACAACTCCAAACTTCGCATTACCACTGCTAACCTCTCTAAAGACACCCTTAATAGTATTTATCGGTACATAGTTACCAAGTGCCCCAAACTTCTGCTCTGCCGCTTGGTGTGTAAAACTAGCCTCTGGTCCTAAATATGCCACTCTCTCTGCTAATTCATAATTTCTAGCAACCGAAAACATCTCTAAAAATAGTGCTTCTATCGCTTCATCGCTTAATTTACCACCCTTTTCTTTGTTGATTTTCTTCAACCGCTCTAAAATCTCTTTTTCACGCTCGGGTCGATATATTGGGCTATTGCTACTATTTTTAAGCTTACCAACTTTTATAACATACTCTAAACGCTTATTATAAAGCTCTAAAAGTTGGTTATCTACTTCATCTATTTTTACTCTTAAATCATCAAGTGTCATAACTCTCTCCTAACGAGAAACTCTACAGATAGTCCTTCTCTAGGGCAACTAAATCTTCAAAGCTCTCTCTTTTTCTTATCACTCTACTCTTGCCATCTTCTATAGCAACTTCGCAAACTCTGCCTCTTGTATTATAATTGCTAGCCATCGTAAAACCATACGCTCCAGCACTATGTACTACCAATAAATCGCCACTATCAAGCTTAGGCATCATAGCATCTTTTGCCAAAAAGTCGCCACTTTCACAAATTGGACCAACAATATCGGTTAAACTCTCTTCGCCATCTTTTGGCTCTACTAACTCTATTTTATGGTAAGCATTATAAAGTGAAGGTCTAAGCAAATCATTCATCGCAGCATCTACTATAGTAAATCTCTTAGAGCCATTTTTCTTCTCGTAAAGCACTTTGGTAAGCAGATACCCAGCATTAGCAGTCATGTAACGCCCTGGTTCACATGCGATAGTTACATCTAAACCTTTAACTGCATCTATAATAACCTGTGCATAATCTTTAACATCTATCAACTCTTCATCGCTATACCGAACCCCAATACCGCCACCAATATCGAAAAACTTAATATCAACATTAATAGCCTTTAAAGAGCGAACCAAATCAGCAATAATATTAGCTGCTTCAGCAATAGGCTCTAACTTCGTAAGTTGCGAACCGATATGAAAGTGTATTCCAATAGGGTCTAAATGCTCAGAGTTTTTAGCATAAATATACATTCTCTTAGCCATTGCAATCTCTACACCAAACTTATTCTCATGTAAGCCAGTAGAGATATATGGATGAGTCTTAGCATCAACATTAGGATTAACCCTAATAGAAATTCTAGCCTCCACGCCAAGCTCTTTAGCCACAGCCTCTACATGCTTTAGCTCCTCTTCACTCTCTACATTTATCATTAAAATCTTAAGCTCCAAAGCCTCTCTTATCTCATCATCACTCTTACCAACACCAGAAAAGATAATCTTATAAGGCTCTACACCAGCAAGCAAGGC
>WFYP01000045.1 GCA_015490055.1 Nitratifractor sp. | reverse complement strand
TATATATTTACTATTTACTTCAAGAGCATCTGCCATTTTATTTAGTATCTCTTTTTTTTCTTTACTACTTAAAGTTGCTACTATTGCACTACTTTTTTTAGCCTCTTTTAAAAAATCTTCCATTACTGCTCCTCTTGTTCATCTTGTGGTGTTTTAAATATTTTAGATATTATACTACTACTTTGTGTTTCATTAGTGTCATTATCGTCTATATCATCTAGTGTACTATCAGCATCAATACCCTCTAAATCACTATCATTAACATCACTTATATTATCATCTACATCATCATTTTCAGTAATATTGCTATCGTTACTCTTAGCACTCTCTTGATTGACAGTTTTAATATACTTATATATAGCCTCTACCTCTTTATCTGTAAGGTAGTATTTGGGCATTATCCGACCACCCCTATCTAAAGCTTTTTTAAAACTTTTTAAATCTAACTTCCTAATATCTGGGCTATAAAAATCTCTTGTACTATTATCTTCGTTTTTAAAAGAGGCAATAAATGTGCGATCACCAACAGTTCCATGACAACTAGCACAACTCACCCCTCTGGGAGCTTTATATAACATCTGTCCATACTCATATTCCGAAATAAAATCTTCACAATATATTAAAGATAATAAAAAAGTTACTATAAATATATGTTTCAAATTCTCTACCTAAACTTTTTTTAGATATAATACCCAAATTCTTTAAATATAAGGATTAGTATGACACTAATTGACGGAAAAAAACTATCAAAAAAAATAGAGCAAAACATTGCAGATGAAGTAGTAGCACTAAAAGAGAAAGGTGTAGTACCAGGACTTGCGGTTGTTTTAGTTGGTGATGACCCAGCAAGCCACACATATGTAACAATGAAAGAGAAATCTTGTAAAAATGTAGGCTTCTACTCAATCGTGCATAAAATGCCAGATACAATTACACAAGATGAAATTATAGAAACCCTAGAGATGATGAACAAAAACCCAAGAATAGATGGTATTTTAGTTCAGCTTCCACTTCCAGAGCATATAGACACAACAAAAATTTTAGAAGTTATAGACCCAGCTAAAGATGTAGATGGCTTCCACCCATACAATATGGGGCGAATTGTTGAAAACTTAGATGCATTTGCACCATGCACACCAGTTGGTGTTATGGAGATGTTCGAAGAGTACAATATAGACTTAGAGGGCAAAGATGTATGCGTAGTTGGAGCTAGCAATATTGTTGGTAAGCCAATGGCAGCCCTACTTCTTAACAAAAATGCCACAGTTACAGTAACACATATCTTTACAAAAGATTTAGCAAGCCACACTAAAAAAGCAGATATTGTAATTGTAGGTGTTGGTGTGCCAAATCTTATAAAAGAAGATATGCTAAAAGATGGTGCAATAGTAATCGACATCGGAATTAACCGCTTAGAGAGTGGTAAGTTAGTAGGAGATGTAGATTTCGAAAATGTAGCTAAAAAATGTAGCTACATTACCCCAGTTCCAGGAGGTGTTGGACCTATGACAATAGCAATGCTTCTAAGTAACACAATTAAAGCAGCAAAAAGAAGAGTTATATGAAAAATTTCTTCTCTAAACTACACCGATTTAGCACAAGTTGGACAGGTACAATTATAATTGTACTAGCTTTAGTATTTTTTGTAGCACAATCTTTTGTAATACCAAGTGGTTCTATGAAAAGAACTCTACTTATTGGCGATTTTTTATTTGCTAAAAAGTTTAGCTACGGTATCCCTTTGCCAGAAGTGCCTTTAATTGGTCTAAAAGTGCTACCAGATTTTAATGGAAATGGGCACTTAATAGAGGGTGCTCGCCCTAAAAGAGGTGATATAGTAATTTTTTATGTTCCAACAAATAAAAAGCAACACTTTGTAAAAAGATGTGTAGCAGTAGGAAATGATGAACTTTTATACTATGATAAACACTTGCTTATACATTTTCACGAAGGAGACAACTGGATTAAAAAGCATTATCCAGAGCAAAAAATTGTTAAAGCAATGGGTAAACTATGGGTAGATAATCCTTATAAAGATACATTCCCCGGTATTCAGTACCAACCAGAATACAATGGTAATAGCTATCTTCTTTTACAGTACGAAAGCTTAAAGGGTAAAACAGATATGAAACCAATATATGTAGAAGATTTAGATGCACCTGTTAGCAATAATTTCCCAACACCAATAAATGCATTCTATAAAAAAGTAGAAAAAGACCACTTCTATATGATGGGTGATAACCGTGACAACTCAGACGATAGCCGTTTTTGGGGCTCAGTACCATACTCTTTAATTATAGGTAAACCTTGGGTTACATATTTTAGTATTGAGTACAGAAGTTTTGATAGAGTAGCCAAAGGTATAGGTGGCGGACGAGATTGGCAAACACTTAAAAAAGTTTGTGGAGATACACAATTACTATCTAAAAAGTGCGAAGCAAAGTGGAACAAATATCGCTTTACAATTCGCTGGGATAGAATGTTTAGAAGCATAGATAAAATGCAATACGAGCAACCAAGATGAGCCAACAAGAAGTAGATATATTAAGAATAATAGCATCAATTTTAGCACTAGCTGTTGCTATTATTGGACACGAAATTATGCATGGATGGGTTGCCTATAAATATGGAGATAATACAGCAAAAAGTCAAGGCAGACTTAGTATTAACCCTATTGTGCATATAGACCCAGTAGGTACAATTTTGATACCTGCAATTCTTTACTTTACACATGCACCTTTTCTATTTGGTTGGGCAAAACCTGTACCAATTAATATGGCAACTGTTATTAGAAAAGGTGGGTATAGTGCAGCTATTGCAGTATCTCTAGCAGGTATTACTTATAATTTAATACTAGCAATATTTTTTGCAACAATATTACCACTATTTGAACAACCAGAAAGTATGTTTGATGGATTTTTTATGATATTTGTAGCTCAAAGTATTATGATAAATGTAGTATTAGCTGTATTTAATTTATGGCCAATTCCACCATTGGATGGCTCTCAAGCATTACTTTATTTAACACAAAAATTTAAATGGTACAAATTTGCAGAAGTTTATGAGAAAATATATCCATACGGTATGATAATACTATTTGGTATCCTTTTTATACCACAACTCTCAAATATACTATTTGCACCAGTTAGCTGGATTTTAAACTTAATATTACCATAAGGAAAGAGAATGAAATTTTATATAGCAACAGACCACGCAGGAATAGCATACAAAGATTTTGTAAAAGATTTACTAACAAACAAAGGTATAGAAGTAGAAGATTTAGGACCTTATAATACAGATAGAGTAGATTACCCAGATTATGCCGAAAAATGTGCAAAAGCAGTTCGTGAAGATGCAGGAAGCTTTGGCATCCTAATCTGTGGTACAGGAATCGGTATGTCAATAGCAGCCAACAAAGTAAAAGGTATAAGAGCAGCCCTATGCCACGACGCTTACACAGCAACTATGGCAAGAGCCCACAACGAAGCCCAAATCCTATGTTTCGGACAAAGAGTACTAGGCTTAGGCACAGTAGAAAGCGTAATAGAAGCCTTCTTAACAACCCAACCAGAAGGTGGTCGCCATAGTAAGAGAGTAGAAAAAATTATGAAGATTGAAGAGAATTAGTTGATAGCTAATAGTTTATAGTTAATGGTTGATGGTAGATAGTTAATAATCTTACCATTTTCAGCTTTTTACTTCCCACTTCCAATATCCATGTAGGGGTAGTTCTTGTGGCTACCCATTAGCTTTAATATCCATAAAATTTTCTAATTTACAAAACTGCTAAACAAATAATTCATTACATATCCAAAGGGCTCAACACCTTCCCTTTATTCAACTCAGCTACCACATGAGTATAAACCATTGTTGTCTCTACTGATTTATGCCCTAATAACTCTTGAATAGAGCGTAAATCTATACCATTTTGTAAAAGATGCGTTGCATATGAATGCCTAAATATATGAGATGATACTCTCTTTGTAATTTTAGCCTTAATCGAAGCCATCTTAATATTTCTACCCAAAGTTTTTGGGTGCACATGATGCCTTCTTATTACATCACTTCTTGGGTCTTTAGCAACTTTTCTCATAGGAAACAAAAATTGCCACTTCATTTCAAATTTTGCATTTGGATATTTCCTCTCTAATGCATATGGCATATAAACACTGCCAAAACCAGCCTCTAAATCTTGTTCATGTAACTCTTGAACTTTTGCAACTTGCTCTCTTAAATCTTGTTTTAAAGCTTGTTTTAAAGCTTGTGGCAACGGCACTGTTCTATCTGTTAAGCTTTTACTATCCCAGATATAAACTTTGTTATAATCAAAATCTACATCTTTTATTCTAAGATTTAATGCCTCTTGCATTCTTAACCCACAGCCATACATCATTTGTACAATAAGTTTATAAATACCGCTTAACTCATCGATAATTCTAAAAACCTCTTCTTTTGTTAAAACAGTTGGAATACGCTTTCGCTCTTGTGCTCTAAGTGCCTGAATATTCCAACTACTCATATCTACACCCAAAACTTCTCTATATAAAAAGAGTATTGCCGAAAAAGCTTGATTTTGTGTAGTGGGAGATACCTTTTTATTAACTGCTAAATATGTTAAAAATTTTTCTATTTCAGCTTTACCCATATTAATAGGATGAGTCTTATTGTGAAACAATATATAATACTTAATCCAATAAACATAGGTTTTCTCTGTTGAGATACTATAATGTTTAACTCTCACTTTTTCTCTAACAATATCTAACAGTTTTTTCTTTTGTTTCATAATTACACCTTTATTTATTAATAGGACAAAAATTAATAAAATGTCCGTTAATGTCAGGATTTTACAAATCAAGGAACACTTAATGTCCATTAATAGCGATATAGCCACTAAAAAGGACATAAGTAATAGTTATATTATATAAAAAACTGACGATTTTAATAAAAAAAATAGCATTTTGCTACTTTTTTAAAAATCACAGGACATTTAAAGTGTTCCTTCAATTTGCAAATATCAGGCTAACTTCGCTATAATGTTCCTTGAATAAATAGTTGTATCCCTTGTAAATAGTTTCTATATAAAGTAAAATATAGTGTACTAAAAAATGTTTTAAGTTGAAATACTTAATAGAAAAATTAACTAAAAAAAGGATAGATTTTGAATCAACTTATAGTAGTATGTGATGAATGTGAATGTGAACATGTTATAGATGCAAATAATTTTGAAATAGAAATTGTAGATGTAGACCCAGGT
>WFYP01000044.1 GCA_015490055.1 Nitratifractor sp. | reverse complement strand
GTACTATCATAGCTTGCATCACCTGGATTTTTTACAATGTATGCTTCATAGTATAGAACTCTCTCTAAATCTTTCATTTTAACATTTAAAAGTGTTCCGATTCTACTTGGAAGTGAGCTAACATACCAAATATGAGCAACTGGAGTTACAAGCTCAATGTGCCCCATTCTACTTCTTCTAACTTTAGAGCTTGTTACTTCAACACCACATTTTTCACAAACTACACCCTTATAACGCATCTTTTTATATTTACCACAAAGACACTCATAGTCTCTAATTGGTCCAAAGATTTTAGCACAGAAGAGTCCATCACGCTCTGGTTTTAGAGTTCTGTAGTTAATTGTTTCTGGCTTTTTTACTTCGCCATAACTCCAAGACTTCACACTCTCAGGAGATGCAACACGAAGTCTTAAAGCCTCAATATCTTTTGGGCGTTCCTCTTTATTTAAATCTATCTTAACTAAGTTTTCTAAGTAGCTGTTACTCATCTTCACCCTCTTCTTTCTTTGTATATAGTTCAACATCTAAGCCAAGTGCTTGTAACTCTTTTGTTAATACGAACATTGTCTCAGGAATTCCAGATGCTGGAACTGACTCGCCTCTTGTAATTGCTCTATAAGCTCTTGCACGACCTTCTACATCATCAGACTTAATAGTAAGCATCTCTTTAAGAACATTAGAAGCACCATAAGCCTCAAGTGCCCAAACTTCCATCTCTCCAAATCTCTGACCACCAAATAGTGCTTTACCACCAACTGGTTGTTGTGTAACTAAAGAGTATGGTCCAGTTGATCTTGCATGCACTTTCTCATCTACTAAGTGGTGAAGTTTAAGCATATACATATAACCAACATTTACACGCTCTTTAATCTTCTCACCAGTTTTTCCATCATAAAGTGTAGTTTTACCATCAGCATCCATTTTAGCTAATTCAAACAGTTTATCAAACTCCTCTTGGTTAGTAGATTCAAATGGAGTAACAGCAAATTTAACACCTTTACTCCAATCTCTAGCGTAATCAAGTAACTCTTCATCGCTCATTGTTTCCAACTCAGCTCTAGCTTTCATTAATTTTGCAGTATCTGCAATCTCTTTCATTTTAGCTCTAAGTTGCTCTACAAAATCGCTCTGCTTCTCTTTAAATATCTCTTCTATCTGCTTACCAAGTTTCTTACCAATAAGACCTAAGTGAACTTCCAAAATTTGTCCAATGTTCATACGAGAAGGTACACCTAGTGGGTTAAGAATTAAATCAACTGGTGTTCCATCTTCCATATATGGCATATCAATCTCTGGCACAATATTAGACACAATACCTTTGTTACCGTGACGACCAGCCATTTTATCACCAACTTTTATCTTACGCTTAGTTGCAACATAAACTTTAACAACTTTAGTTACACCATTTGGTAAAATATCATCTTTATCTAAAATAGATAATTTCTCTTCATGCTCTTGCTTTAATTTTTTCTTCTGCTTTAAGAAGCTGTTTTTAAGTCTATCATACTCTTTTTGAACATCATCAGAGTAAGATTTAACCAAAGTTCTAAGAGCAAAACGATTAACACCCTCAATTACCTCTTTAGGAACTTTACTACCTTTTTTATACTCTACACCATCAATATTTGCATCGTTTGCTAACTCTTGGTTAGATAAATAAGTGATTATTTGAAGAACCTCTTCTCTATCAATCATTAACAGGCTATCATGATGAGCTTTATCTAATCTAGCTTTCTCCTCTTCGTAAGCTCTAGTGGCTCTAGCATCTCTAGCGTAACCTTTTTTAGTAAAGATTTTAACATCTACAACTACACCCTCCATTGAAGCTGGTGCATATAGAGATTTATTAACAACATGTCCAGCTTTATCTCCAAAAATAGCTCTTAACAATCTCTCTTCTGGAGTTGGTTTAATTTCACCTTTAGGGCTAACTTTACCAACCAAAATCATACCAGGTTTAACATGAGTACCTATCTTTACAATACCGCTCTCATCTAAATGAGTTAATTCATCTTCTCTAATGTTTGGTAATGCTCTCGTAATCTCTTCTGTACCATGTTTAAGTTCTCTAGCTTCAATCTCTTTTTCATAAATATGAAGAGAAGTAAATGCATCTTCTCTAATAAGTTTTTTAGAAAGAATAATAGCATCCTCATAGTTATAACCGTTCCAAGGCATAAATGCTAATAGTATATTTTTACCAAGAGCCAATTCGCCTTGATCCATACTAGAACCATCAGCGATTACTTCACCTTTCTTTACATCTTGTCCTACTTTTACTATAGGTACTTGATGGAAAGCTGTATTTTGGTTTGTTCTAATATTCTTCTCTAATCTATAATGGTCAATAAATACACCACCATCATCTTCACCGATTATATAAATATTATTAGCATCAACTTTTTCAATTCTACCAGCTCTTTTTGCCTTAATTGCTTCCCAAGCATCGCGACTAGCGATTGCTTCCATACCTGTACCAACCATTGGTGCTTCTGTCCAAATTAATGGTACCGCTTGTCGTTGCATGTTTGAACCCATTAGTGCACGGTTTGCATCATCATGCTCTAAGAATGGAATCAGTGAAGCCGCAGCACCACTTACCATAGTAGGTGCAAGGTCAATTAAATCAACTTTAGCAGACTCTTGTAAACCAATATTCCCATTAAGTCTTGCTTCGATTAACTCATCTACAATATAACCATTCTCATCAACATGTGTAGATGCTGGTGCAATTATTTTATTTTCCTCTTGAGTTGCTGTAATATAAACAATTTCATCAGTTACTTTTTTATCTTTAACAATCTTATATGGTGCTTCGATAAAGCCATGCTCATTAACTTTTGCATACGATGCAAGTGTGTTAATTAGACCAATGTTTTGACCTTCTGGTGTCTCAATAGGACAAATTCTTCCATAGTGAGTTGGGTGAACATCACGAACTTCAAAACCTGCTCTCTCTTTAACTAAACCACCCTCACCCAATGCAGAAAGTCTTCTCTTATGAGTAATTTCAGACAGTGGATTAGTTTGGTCCATAAATTGAGACAACTGTCCACTAGAGAAGAACTCTAACACAGTATTAGTAATCATTTTAGAGTTTACTAAATCATGTGGCATTAACTCATCAATAGAGCCACTAAGTGTTGTCATCTTATCTTTAATAGCTTTTTGCATCTTAATTAAACCATTGTGTAACTCATTACCTAAAAGTTCACCAATAGATCTAATTCTTCTGTTACCTAAGTGGTCTCTATCGTCAATATGACCAACACCCTTTTTAACCTTAATTAAGTACTTAATAGTCTCTATTAAATCTTGATTAGTTAAAACAGCTAAATACTCAGGAGTATTCAAACCAAGTTTATGATTCATCTTCATACGACCAACTTCTGTTAAATCGTATCTTTCAGGGTCAAAAAATAACTGTCTTAAAAATGCTTTTGCAGCTTCAGGAGTTACTGGTTCACCTGGTCTCATCACTTTATGAACACGAATGACTGCTAAAATATTTTCATCGTCAATCTCTTCGCTCTGTCTCAATAGTCTTAAACTCTCTTGCTCTGCTGCAAATGCTTTAATAATAGATGCATCACTATCATCAGACAGGTCATCAGCTATTTCAAATTTATCTATACCTAATTCAACAACTCTTTTTAATCTATTTTCATCAAGTTGAGTAACTGCATCATATACAACTTCGCCTGTTTCTTGGTCCACTATTGGCTTAGATAAATATCTCTCCATTAAAACTTCTAATGGATACTCTAACCACTCTAAACCTTCATTTTTAAATTGCTCTAACTTTTTCTTAGTAAGTCTTTTACCAGCAGCAACAACAATATTACCATCTGCATCTTTTATATCATATTCAGCTCTAGATTTCAATTTTTGAGCATCAAATTTAACTAAGAATCTACCATCTTTAACAAAAATTTCTTGAGTTGGATAAAATATTTTAATAATATCTTCTTTTGTATAACCTATAGCTCTTAAAAGTATAGTTATAGGAATTTTTCTTCTTTTATTAATTCTAGCAAATAATACATCTTTTGCATCATATTCAAAATATAACCAACTACCTCTGTTTGGTATAATTTGAGCAGAATATATAAGTTTATTATTTGTAGTGTTAGACTCATCTACCTTAAAGATAACACCAGGACTTCTATGAAGCTGATTCACAATAACTCTCTCAACACCATTTACAACAAATGATGTTCTATCAGTCATTAGAGGGATATCTCTAACATAAATATTTTGACTCTTCTCTTCTTTTATATCTAATTTTTCACCAGTTTTCTCATCTCTATTCCAAATAATTAAACTAATGTTTAATTTTAAAGATACAGAGTAAGTTAATCCTCTTTCCATACACTCTCTAACCGTATATTTTGGTAGAATAACTTCGCTTCCACGGTACTCTATTGTAACACGATTTTGATGGTCATGGATAGGAAAAGCTGCTTTAAATGTCTTCTCTATAATACTTTGAGACCTGTCTTTAGCATATGCCATTAAGAATTGGTCATAACTGTTTTGTTGTAGTTGTAAAAGATTTGGAATCTCTATCTCTCTTGGTGTTTTTGAAAAATCTATTCTTAATCTGTTTCCAGAATGTAGGGAGTTTAGCATCGTTCAACCTTATAAGTTTGGGGTTAACCTGTGTATTGGGGAGTATAAGCCTAAAGAAGG
The DNA here is from genome assembly GCA_015490055.1 of Nitratifractor sp. Taxonomy (GTDB): domain Bacteria; phylum Campylobacterota; class Campylobacteria; order Campylobacterales; family Sulfurovaceae; genus JAADEQ01. Next base: position 5,504 of record WFYP01000044.1, on the reverse strand, counting down.
CTAAAAATAGATAAGAAATTGTATTAAATTTACTATTTAAACTATATTATTTTTGAAGATTACCTATTTTTAGGCTTCTTTGACTCTTATAATGCTATCTATTAGGCATATCTACCTATATCAAGCTTATAACTTTAATACTCCCACATACCAAGTTATGCATTTTAATATCGCTAGTGATACACAAATAAATTATTATTTTTTAAAATAATATAAATAATAACTTATTTGTAAATCTACTTAAATGTGCCTAAGGCAAAAGTTGAGCTTATTTAAGCTCAACAGATGCACCAGCCTCTTCAAGTTGAGCTTTAAGCTCTTCTGCTTCCTCTTTAGAAACACCCTCTTTAAGTGTAGTTGGAGTCTCTTCAACTGCAGCTTTTGCCTCTTTAAGACCAAGCCCAGTGATAGCTCTAACAGCTTTAATAACATTAATTTTCTTAGCGCCAGCACCTGTAAGAACAACATCAAACTCAGTTTGTGCCTCTTCAGCAGCTCCACCAGCAGCACCAGCAGCAGCAACTACAGTTGCTTGTGCAGATACACCAAATTTCTCTTCAAACTCTTTAACTAACTCAGAAAGTTCTAATACTGTTAAACCAGAGATATACTCTAATACATCTTCTTTAGAAATTGCCATTTCTCATCCTTTTATTTTCTATTTATATTTTAAACTTTAAACTGATAACTATTAACCATAAACGATTAACAATCAACCAATTAAGCCTCTTCTTCTTTTTTCTTTCTTAATGCATCTAAGCCAATCGTAAAGTTACGAATTGGAGCTTGCCAAACATTAAGAAGCATACCGATAAGCTCGTCACGACTTGGTAACTTAGCCATAGCCATAATAGTATCTAAATCTACTGTTTTACCTTCTAGTGCACCAGCTTTTAGAGCAAATGTATTCTTGAATTCAGTTGCAGCTTTATCAGCAACTTTACAAGTTGATATTTGATCTTCGCCCCACACAACAAGGTTAGTATCTTTAAGCTCTAAGCCTTCGATACCAGCATTTTTCAGAGCAATCATTGCTAGTGTATTTTTAACTACTTTTACATGAGCACCATTCTCACTTGCAAGTGCACGCACACTCTCAAGCTCTTGACACTTTGTACCTTTGTAGTCACAAATTACAACAGCATTTGACTCTGAAAAAGCAGCAGTTAAATCAGCTACAAACTTCTCTTTTTCAGCTCTTGTCATCTCTTCTCCTTTCAGACCTTACAAAAGGGTTACTAAGATTTACTTAGTAGGATTAGTCCAAATTTAAGTCTTTCGACCCCTGATGTCTTCGCCTAAGATTAATTAAAAAATTTATACTACTTAATATCCATTAACTCTTGAGTATCCATAGTTATAGATGGACTCATAGTTAAAGATAGTGCAGCATTTTGGATATATCTACCTTTAGCACTTGCTGGCTTAAGTCTGTTAATTTTAGCAACAAAAGTTTTTAAATTCTCTTCAATTTGGCTTTTATCAAAACTTACTTTACCAATACCTGCATGAATATTACCTTTTTTATCAACTCTAAAATTAACTTGACCACCCTTTGCATTTTTAACAGCTTCTGCTACATTTGGAGTAACAGTACCAGTTTTAGGGTTAGGCATCATTCCCTTAGGTCCTAAAATTCTAGCAACTCTACCCAAAACACCCATCATATCTGGTGTAGCAATAACCACATCAAAGTTAATTTCACCGTTTTGGATTTGTGCTAATACTTCATCATCACCGATAATATCTGCACCAGCCTCTTTTGCTTCATCTATTTTATCACCTTTTGCGAATACTGCAACCTTAACAGTTTTACCTGTACCATGCGGTAAAACTACTGATGATCTAATCATTTGATCTGCATGTCTAGGATCTACATTTAAATTTAATGCAACTTCTACAGTTTCATCAAATTTTGCAGATTTCAAATCTTTAACAGTTTTAACTGCTTCTGCTAAAGAGTAGTTTTTCTCTTTGTCTATTTTTGCTAATAGAGCTTGTTTTCTTTTACTAATTTTTGCCATATTTATCTCCGCTTATATTTGCTCCCACGATTTTTTAAATCTATAGTGGTAATTAGATTTTAACCTTCTATCTCGATTCCCATACTTCTACAAGAACCTTCGATAATTTTAGCTGCTTGCTCTCTATCGTTAGTATTTAAATCTTCAATCTTCAAATCTACAATTTTAAGAATTTGATCTTTACTTAACTTAGCAACTTTATTTAATAGTGGATTATCACTACCTTTTTTAATACCCGCTTCTTTCATAATTAAATCAGTTGCAGGTGGTTGCTTAGTTACAAATGTAAAGCTTCTATCTGTATAAACTGTAATTTCAACAGGTACTTTAAATCCCATTTTATCTTTAGTTTTTTCATTAAATGCTTTACAAAATTCCATAATATTAACACCACGCTGACCTAGTGCAGGACCAACTGGAGGTGATGGATTTGCTTGACCAGCTTGAATCATTAGCTTAAACTTCTCAGCTACTTTTTTAGCCATTTTCTTTCCTTTTTTTTAAATTAACCTAAATTGTGTATTACAAATTTATCAATAAATCATTTGACAGTGGGCATTCATAAAAAACCATCAATTAAGATAATAATCAATCTCAAGTTTTTTATAAAAACCCACTGACAAAGTATTTATCATATATTGATAATTTTAATACACAATTTAAGCTAAAGATACCTATAAAATATGGTATCTTTAAATAATCTTCTCTACCTGTGAGTAAAGAATCTCTACCGGTGTGTTTCTTCCAAAAATAGATACATTTAGTTTCAATTTACCATGATCTAAATCATACTCTTCAACTAAACCTGTAAAGTTAGCAAATGGTCCTTCAGTAATTCTAACCATTTCACCCTTTTCAAAATCTACTTTTGGTCTTGGTGGTGCTTTATGTTCCATCTTTTCTAAAATTACATCAATATCTGATTGAGATAAAGCTGTAGGGGTTTTCTGTTCCCCAATAAATCTGGATACTTTTGGCAAAGATTGAATCTTATGCCATAAGTCAGTATCTAAATCTATATGAGCAAATACATAACCTGAATATAAAGAACGCTCAGTTATCTTTTTTTCTCCATTTTTTACCTCTATAACCTCTTCAGTTGGAACAACCACTTGATCAACTTTATCTTCTAAACCATAATCTATAGCTATTTGTTCAATACCTCTTTTTACAGCTCTTTCACTACCTGCATATGTTTGAATAGCGTACCATTGATGTGCCATATTTTAAGCCTTTAACGATGTAGATACAATTTCTGACATCAAAAGATCTACAAGTGCTAAATATGTCGCTATTACAGCCACTACAATTACAACTGCAATAAATGCTTGTTTTACTTGAATTTTAGTAGGGAAAATTACTTTATCTAATTCTAATTTTGAACTTTTTATAAAATTTATTATTTTGCTCATTATATATACCTTTAATGGCAGGCCAAGAGGGACTCGAACCCCCGACACCTGGTTTTGGAGACCAGTGCTCTACCAACTGAGCTATTGGCCTATATCCTAGTTTGCTAGTATCTAGTTGGCTAGAATCTAGTTAGCTAGAGTCTAGTTGGCTAGAATCTAGTTTACTAGTATCTAGATTACAGCTTCATCTCTTTATGAAGTGTATGTTTTTTACACCACTTGCAATACTTTTTTAAAGCAAGTTTTTCAGTTGTTGTTCTTTTATTTTTAGTTGTGTGATAGTTTCTTCTAGTACACTCTTCACAACCTAGATGAACAGTTTCTCTCATCTTATCTCCTATAAGTTAAAGTACCTGAGCATAATAAATATCATATTTAATAGGTCAAGGTACTTAAGGAGCAGTATAAAAACTGCTACCTAATTATTCAATGATGTTTGTAACAACACCAGCACCAACAGTTCTACCACCTTCACGGATAGCGAATCTTGTACCCTCTTCAAGTGCAACTGGTGCAATTAATTCAACGTTGATTTTAACGTTATCACCTGGCATAACCATCTCTGTACCCTCTGGAAGTGTAACAGAACCAGTAACGTCAGTTGTTCTTACATAGAACTGAGGTCTATAGTTATTGAAGAATGGAGTGTGTCTTCCACCTTCTTCTTTTGTTAATACATATACTTCAGCCTCAAACTTAGAGTGTGGAGTAATTGAACCTGGCTTACAAAGAACCATACCTCTTTGTACTTCATCTTTACCAATACCACGGATAAGAACACCAGCGTTATCACCAGCTTGACCACAATCCATCTCTTTTCTAAACATCTCTACACCAGTTACAGTAGTTTTTTGAGTATCTTTAATACCTACGATTTCTACTTCTTCACCAACGCATACTTGACCTCTGTCGATTTTACCAGTTACAACTGTACCACGACCTTGGATAGAGAAGATATCTTCTATTGGCATTAGGAATGGCTTATCAGTATCTCTCTCTGGAGTTGGAATATAGTTATCTACTTCATCCATAAGCTTAAGAATTTTCTCTGACCACTCACCAATTTGACCTTTTTTAGCCTCTTCTAGTGCTTGGAATGCAGAACCAGCTACGATTGGAGTATCATCACCTGGGAATTCATACTCTGATAAAAGTTCTCTAACTTCCATCTCTACCAATTCTAACATCTCTTCTTTATCTTCGTCATCTAGTTGGTCTTCTTTATTTAAGAATACAACGATGTAAGGTACACCTACTTGGCGAGATAAAAGAATGTGCTCTCTAGTTTGTGCCATTGGACCATCAGTCGCAGCAATAACAAGAATTGCACCATCCATTTGTGCAGCACCAGTAATCATGTTTTTAACGTAATCGGCGTGACCTGGGCAATCTACGTGAGCGTAGTGCTTAGTGTCAGTTTCATACTCAACGTGAGAAGTAGCAATTGTAATACCTCTTTCTCTCTCTTCTGGAGCGTTATCAATTGCATCATAATCCATAAATGCTGAATCATTCTTAGTTGCAAGTACAGCTGTAATAGCAGCAGTTAATGTAGTTTTACCATGGTCAACGTGACCGATAGTACCAATATTTACGTGTGGTTTGGTACGTTCAAATTTTTCTTTAGCCATTTGTTTCTCCTAGCTTTATTATTTACGGGTGGAATTATACCCAACTTTACTTAAGAGTATTACCCTTTTTTAATAAAATATTACTCTTAAATTAGCCCTTGAGCAGATGGACAAGACTTTAACCCCAAAAAGTCAAACTCCTGTCCATCACGCTGGAGCCCAGAAGCGGATTTGAACCGCCGACCTCTTCCTTACCAAGGAAGTGCTCTGCCCCTGAGCTATCTGGGCAAAATATTATCCCTATTAAGGAATATTTTCACAAAAAATTAAACAGTGTCGTTCAATTCTCTCTAAAAATATTAAAATTATCAATTGTTTACAGTAATATAGTGGGATTGAGTAGTAGTTAAACTAACATAATATAGTAGTAAGAATAACTCAGCTCCCAGTTATGGAGCGGGTGACCGGATTCGAACCGGCGACAACCTGCTTGGAAG
>WFYP01000043.1 GCA_015490055.1 Nitratifractor sp. | reverse complement strand
CTCTATGCTTTGATTGTCGCAAGCGGTAAATATAAGCGGTATAAATAGTAGTAAAATATATCTCATTTTAATCCTCTTTTTTGTAAATAACTGAAGTTACACACTATATACAATATTTAATAGCACAAGAGAGCACTTACTGCAAACACTTTTTAACGCAAGTTAGCTTTGGCTAGCTTTTATTAAAAACTATTTACATTAAGTACCTTCTTGTGCTATTAAATGTTGCATATAGTGTATAAATTCAGTTAATAACCGAAATTATACAATAAAACATAACTTTTTTTTGCTATAATCGCCTTTAAAACTATAAATTTTGGAGTATTTTATGAAAATAAGCGGAGCACAAATGGTTTGCGAAGCCATTATTGCAGAGGGTGCCAAGTATGTTTTTGGCTACCCTGGCGGTGCAATTATGAATGTTTATGACGAAATATATAAACAAAACGGCTTTGAACATATTTTAACACGGCACGAGCAAGCAGCAGTACACGCGGCAGATGCATATGCAAGAGTTAGTGGCGAAGTTGGTGTAGCAATGGTAACAAGTGGTCCAGGTTTTACAAATGCTGTAACTGGCTTAGCAACTGCTTATATGGACTCTATTCCGATGGTTGTTATTAGTGGGCAAATTCCAGTTAGCTTAATTGGTACAGATGGCTTTCAAGAGGTAGATGCAGTCGGAATTAGTCGCCCTTGTACAAAGCATAACTATCTTGTAAAGAGTATAGAGGATTTACCAAGAATTTTAAAAGAGGCTTTTTATATCGCAAGAAGTGGGCGTCCAGGTCCTGTACTTGTGGATATTCCAAAAGATATTACTAGCGAAATTGCTGAGTTTAAATATCCAGATAGTGTAAATATTCCGACATATAAGCCAAGCTATAATGGTAACAACCGCCAAATTAAAAAGGCTGTAGAGGCTATTTTACAAGCTAAAAAACCTTTATTATATATCGGTGGTGGTGCAGTTTTAAGTAATGCATACGAAATTATTAGAGAGTTTGCAAAAGTTACAGGTATTCCAGCAGTAGAGACACTAATGGCACGTGGTGTTATGGGTGATAGTAACGAATTGCATATTGGTATGCCAGGAATGCACGGAAACTATGCATCTAATATGGCAATGAGCGAAACCGATTTACTAATATCTCTAGGTGCAAGGTTTGACGATAGAGTTACAGGTAAACTTAGCGAATTTGCAAAATATGCAGATATTATACATATCGATATAGACCCAGCAAACATTGGTAAAATTGTAGATGTAGATTACCCTATAGTTGGCGATGTTAGAATAGTTGTTGGCAAAATGTTAGATGCTCTTAAGGATAAAGTAAACAAAGAGCGTTATCAAGTATGGAGAGATTTATTAAAAAGATATAACGAAGTTCATCCTTTAACTTATCAAGATAGCGACGAAGTTATTAAGCCACAATGGGTTGTAGAGCGTATTGGCGAGCTTGTAGGCGAAGATGCTACTGTAACTTCAGATGTTGGGCAACACCAAATGTGGGCAGCGCAATTCTTCCCGTTCTCAAGACCACGTCAATGGGTAAACTCTGGCGGACTTGGAACTATGGGCTTTGGTTTACCAGCAGCACTTGGAGCAAAAATGGCAGACCCTAGCAAAACTGTAATAAACATTACAGGTGATGGCTCTATTTTAATGAATATTCAAGAGTTAGTAACCGCAGCAGAAAATGGCATAGCCGTAGTTAATGTAATGCTAAATAACCACTTCTTGGGAATGGTTAGACAGTGGCAGACGTTCTTTTACGAAAAACGCTACTCAGAAACTGACCTTAGCTACCAGCCAAATTGGAAAATGCTAACAGAAGCTTGTGGTGGTGTAGGATACGATGTAACAACAAAAGAGGAGTTCGACGAAGCTCTAAAAGATGCAATAAAGCAGAACAAAGTTGCATTTATAAATGTTGCTGTAGATAGATTTGAAAATGTGCTTCCAATGGTTCCAGCAGGTGGGGCACTATACAATATGATGTTAGAGTACAAGGAGCGATAATGCAAAAGGTTAGAAGAGTAATATCAGTTATCGTACAAAACGAAGCACAAGTTTTAGCTAGAGTCTCTGGGCTTTTTGCAGGTCGTGGGTATAATATCGACTCGCTAACAGTAGCTACAATCCCAAATAGTGATATGTCTCATATGACAATAGTCACAAGAGGTAGTAGCCGTGTGATGGAGCAAATTATTAAACAACTGCATAAATTAATACCAGTATATAAAGTTATTGAGCACGACTCTATGGTAGAAAAAGAGATGGTCTTAGTTAAATTCCCTATTCAAAAGGGTGAGAATATAGCGGCAATACAAGCACTTTTCGAAGCTTATAATGGTGGAATTGTAAATGCAAGCGAAGAGGTGCTAATAGCAATGGCAGCAGATGAATCGCATAGAATTAACCACTGTATCGATGCATCTCAAGTATTTAGCCCAAGCGAAATAGTAAGAAGTGGCGTTGTAGCTATGGAGCGATAATGAGCAAATCTCTGAAAGATATAGCAAAATTTTTAGAGCTAGAGTGCGAAAAAGATTTAGAGATAACTAAACTGTTAGCTTTAAAAGAGGCAGATACAAATACGCTTAGCTTCTTTCACGATGCTAAATATTTAAACGATTTAAAAGAGACAAAAGCAGGTGCAGTTATTTTAGAAGAGAAATTTGTAGAATATTTACCAGAGGGTGTAATACCTTTAGTTACAAACGAGCCTTATAAGAAAATGGCACTAGCAACTTCACTATTTGCTTACACTCCAAGTGTAGATACTTACGAGCCAAAACTTTTAAATGGTGCTCAAGTTGCAAGTAGTGTTAATTGCGGTAAAAATGTAACTATTGGCAAAAATTCAAAAGTAATGGCAGGTTGCTTTTTAGGCGACAATGTAACTATTGGAGAAAACTGTATAATCTACCCAAATGTTACTATATATCACAAGTGTAAAGTTGGAAATAACAGTATAATTCATAGTGGCACAGTTATAGGTAGCGATGGCTTTGGATTCGTTAGTAAAGATAGCTCAAACATTAAATTCTACCAAATTGGAAATGTAGTTATAGAAGATAATGTAGAGATAGGTGCTAACTGTACAATAGATAGGGCAACTTTAGGCTCAACAATCATAAAATCAAACGCTAAACTAGATAACTTAATACAAGTTGGGCATAACTGTCAAATTGGAGAATACAGCATTATAGTTTCACAAGTTGGGCTATCTGGCTCTACTATAGTTGGACAAGGTGTAGTAATTGGCGGACAGTGTGGCACAGCAGGACACTTAAAAATAGGCGACAGAGCAATGCTAGCTGCACGAACAGGTGTTACAAAAGATTTAAAAGGTGGCAAAGTTTACGGAGGATTCCCAGCTACAGATGTAAAACTATGGCGAAAAATGCAAGTGGCTCTAATAAGATTAGCTAAAAGCTCTAAGCCAAAAGCTTAAAGCTTATCTTGTCAATGTTGATTATTTTGGTTAGTACCTATTTCTAAGGGTATCTTCCATTATTTTTAGTTTTAAGAATTATATCAAACTCTTTTAATAATTTCAAATTTTCTATTTCGTTATAGAATAGAGGTAAATCTATATCGGTATATATAACTAATTGGCTATTTTCACACGCAAATGTACATTTATTTGTTGATGAGTAGCTAAAAATTATATCTATTATTGTATATATAAATCCAAGCCATTTTATAGTTTTTTTAGATGGTAGTAATTTTGTATGCTCTTTTTTTAGTGGTTTATATATTAGTTTATCACCTTTAGAGCGAAGAATTGTAGCTATTAAAAGCATATCTTTGTGTCTATATTGCCAATTTAACTCTGCACTTGCTATATAGTAAGCGTGTTTATGTTCATTATAAATGGTTAATGTTTTGCCTACATTTGATATTTTAATGGCATCTATTAAATGTTTTAAATGTTTTTCTTTTTCGTCAAATTCATCTTTAAATAGATTATATAGTCTTTTTGCAGCAGATATTTTATTTTTATAAGATAGTTCAAGCATATCTAATCTATCTGTGATACTAACAATACTTGGATTTATCTCTTTAGGGAAGTTTCCATTAGAGCCTCTTAGCATATCGTGTAAAAATATACCCTCTCTAATTCCAACTCCACTAGTAATAATTTTATTTATTTCTAATGTTTCAAGTAGAATTTTAAATATCAATACACCCTCTTTTATTGTATCGTATCTACTCTCTTTAATGTTTAACTCATTCAATCTTTTATTATTGTTTGCATCTAAAATATTATCTATATGGTTAATATGTTCAGATATTTTGTACTCAAATGCATGTATTTTGTTAAAGCTATAGTCACTACTGTCTATAATTGATTTGCTAAGTGCTCTCAGAACTCCACCTATTGCTACTGCTTGTTCAACTTTAAAATTTTTAGGTATTTTATTAAACTCTTTTTTAATAAAATCTTCTGCTTCATCAAGTTTTAGATTTTTATCAAAAAATAGCTCTTTTATTTTGATTGTGCCAATATTAATAGATACAGTATCTATAATTTTAGAGTTTTGTATTAATGCAATATCAGTTGAGCCTCCACCAATATCTATGCTTATTGAATTACTATCTAATGGTAATAGATTTTTGGCAGCTACTGCACCATAATATGCTTCTTTTGTACCATCAATTACTTTTATATTTAATTTAGTCTCTTCTCTAACTTTTTTTAAGAAATAGTTTTTATTTGGAGCATTTCTAACTGCTGCTGTTGCAACAATTAATGTTTTTCTTGCTTTATAGTCTTGTATGATACTTTTGAAGCTTTTAAGAGCGGCTATTGTTCTGTTGATTGCCTCTTCTTGAAGATAACCGTCATTGCTATAGCTACCTTCAGATACTCTAACTGCTGCTTTTTTTTGGGCAATTAAGTGAAATCCATATCTACTGGTTCGCTGAAATATTACAACTCTAGCAGAGTTTGAACCAATATCTACTATAGCAATGCGTTTAGGCATTTACAGAATGCCTTCAGTTTCTAGTTGAGAAAGTTTATACTTTAACTCTTCTATACTCTCTGTATTATCAGGGTCTGTTGTAATACAATCTACTGGACATACAGAGATACATTGTGGTTCATCAAAAAAACCTACACACTCTGTGCATCTGTCCCCATCTATTATATATATTGGATCATTCTCTTCTATTGAACCTGTTGGACACTCTTCTCTACAAGCATCGCAGGCTATACATTCATCTTTTATCATTAATGCCATAAGCACCCTTTAAATTTAATATTTTACATTGCTTTATAACTTATTTAATCTTAAACAGACTTTAAAAAAATATTTTTACTTAATAATATAGATTTAATATTTAAATATGTGAAGTTATGGGTATGATAATTGATGCTACAGCACCACTTTTTTTTGCTCGATTCTCCAATTTTATTTTAGCTCCTAAAGAGTCAGCTGCACTTTTTGCTAAGAATAGCCCTAAACCTGTCCCTTTTGATGTTTTTGTTCTTTTAAATGGTGCAAAAACATCAAAATTTTCAGGTAACCCAGCACCACTATCTTTTACTCTAATGATAAATTGTTTTTTGTATATGTAAGATTTTACATATATTTTGCTACCTTCTGGTGTGAATCTAATAGCATTTTGCATTATATTTTGTAGCATATGTCTAAAAAGCATTGGTCTAATAGAGATTTTCAAAGATTTTGGAGATATATCTGTAACTATATATTTTTGCTCTTTGATGGCTATAATTTCAAACTCTTCTATTAAAGTATTTAAATACTCTATAATATCTATCTCTTTAGACTCTTCAAATTGTGCTCCTTCAGCTCTACCAAATGCAAGAATAGACTCTACTATCTCATTCAAATCATTAATAGATTTAATATTTTGTTCTATTGCTGATTTTAAACTATCAACAGTTTTATTCTTTTTTAAAAGGGTAACTTGAGATTTTGTTTTCATAACAGCAAGAGGTGTTTTTAACTCATGCGCTGCTCCAATAAAAAGCTCTTTTTTATAGTATATAAAATTCTCTATTTTTGCAATAAGTTGATTTATAGAATTCGCTAATGGCTCAAACTCTTTTGGTAGAAATTTAGTATCTAGTTTACTTAATCTATTTTCATTCATTTTTGCTATTTTATTGCTAAAAAATGTTATAGGCTTTATTAACATTTTGGATAAAACAAAGGCATAAATTATAATTACAATTAAAGAGACAATATTTGCAAAAATAACTCCTCTATAAACAATATTTTCTAATTTAATTTGACTTGTAATATTTTTTGTTAAAAGTAAGTAATCTTGACTTCTAAATTTATAGGGGAAAAAACCTTGAATAAAATATTTATTATCTATTTTTATTGTTCTAAAAAATTTAGGTTTGTAGTGAATATATGGAGCGTGCTCAATTTTTGCTTCTATATCAACACTATTTTTTAATAAATCTTTTTTATCTTGAAGTGCTTGCTCTAAATTAGGATAATTTTCTAAAAGATAATTTGCCTGTTTAGTTAAAGTGCTCTCAATTTGTTGATTGGAATTGTATCTAATATAAATATATAGAGAAAATGATGTTATTAAAACTAATGTCGCCATAGTGACAATTAGTTTTAATAAAAAATTAACCCTTATGCTTCGCCCGAAAAGCAAAAGCGGTATCCTCTTCTTCTTACTGTTTCTACAGTAGTAATATTTAGTGGTTTATCTAGTTTTTGTCTAATTTGGTTGATAGCTACCTCTATAACATTAGGGGTAACTAACTCTGGCTCTTCCCAAATAGCATCTAATAGTTGCTCTTTAGATACAATTTGGTCATTTCTCATAGCTAGGTGTGTTAATACTTCAAAAGGTTTACCTTTTAACTCTACACTTTCACCTTGATAAATTATTTTTTCCTCTTCTGGATTAATTACTAAATCTCCTATTTCAATAATGTTACTACCACCAAATCTAAGCTTTGCTTCGATTCTCATCTGTAGTATCTCAAAATCAAAAGGCTTTTTAATGTAGTCGTCGGCACCAATTCTTAAGGCTGCAATTTCGCTCTCTTTATCATCTCTTGCAGATAATACAATAACAGCAGTTTTATGACTTTTGGATTTTATTTCAGGGATAAGATCTATACCATTACCATCTGGTAGCATCCAGTCTAGTAAAATTAAATCATAATTTCTTATATCTATCATATACCTTGCATCACTTATATTCTCTGCAATATCACTTTGATATCCGAACTCTTTTAAGCCATCGCTTAATGTCTGATTTAGTGTTACTTCATCTTCAATTATTAAAATTCTCATTATC